>JAJPEW010000089.1 GCA_021166755.1 Hydrogenophaga sp.
GCATCGCCGCCGGTGCGGGTGTGCATGTGCAGGAGGTCAACCGCCTGCTCAAGGAGTTCGAGCAGATGCAGGGCATGATGAAGAAGATGAAGGGCGGCGGCCTGATGAAGATGATGAAGCGCATGGGCGGCATGAAGGGCATGCCGAAGCTGCCCGGCATGGGTTGACCGAAGTCAAACAGGTTGGCGACGGGCGGCGCGATACTCGCTGCCCATGTGGATCACCCTGAACCTGCTGATGGCGGTGGCCTGTGTGCTGGTGGCCGCGTGGCTGCGGCCTTGGCGCATGTTGCGCGGTCCCTTGCTGACACCGGCGCTGGCGGCCGTGGCGCTGTTGCCCTGGGTGTGGTTGCTGCCCCAGAAGATGCCGCAGGGTCTGCAGGTGCAGCTCTCCGGTGCCTGCCTGCTGGTGCTGATGCTGGGCTGGCCCCTGGCGGTGCTGGTGCTGGCGGCGGTGGCGGTGGTGGTCTGGCAGGTGGGGCAGTCCCCGGCCGACCAGGTGCTGGTTCAGTGGGTGTGGATCGGGCTGGTGCCCGCCACGCTGGCGCTGGGGGTTGGGGCTGCCTTGCGGCGGTGGCTGCCAGCCAACCTGTTCATCTACACCCTGGGCCGCGCGTTCATGGGGACCGCGCTGTCCATGTTCCTGGCCGGTGTGATGCTGGAGTGGCTGTCGGAACTGGCCGGTCAGCCACCCCGGGAGCAGGCCATGGTGGCGCGCTGGCTCATGGCCTGGGGCGATGCTTTCCTGACTGGTATGGCCGGGGCCATCTTCGTGGCCTTTGTGCCGCAATGGCTGGCGACCTGGTCCGACGAGCGCTATCTCAGGCCCCCATCGGACTGAGCGGGTGATCAGGCTTGGCGAACCAGCCGGGGCTGTGCCGCGAAGCGCCAGGCGCGGCGCAGCACCGCGGGTGACCAGGCCTCTTCGGGGATCAGCAGCCAGCCGCCCGCCCGCAGTCGCCTGCCCAGGGCGACATGGGCGGTCAGCACCGTCAACGGAGCCGCCACCAGCAGCGGGATCAGCACCGGATAGACCCAGGGAAGGGCGGCGGCTTGCCAGGTGGCCAGTCCGGTGGCCACGCCTGCAGCCACCAGCTTGACCGGTGCAAAACGGGCGATGGCATCGCGCCAGGGTACACCGGCGGCCTCCCGCGGGGGCGACTTCCATTCGAGTTTCAGGCCGGTGAGGGCCACCACGACGAACAGGGTGTGCGCGACCATGCGGATGGGCGCCTGCAGCAGGGCCAGCGCGCTTTCTGCCATGGCGCTGCGCAGCAGGTTGGCACTGCCGCCAAAGGCATGGTGTTCACGGCGCAGGAAGACCGCCACCACGCCCAGCAGGCGCGGCAGGAACAGCAGGGACAGTGTCCAAGCCCAGAGGCCGTAGCGGGCCTGCACGGTGGCGGCCCAGTCGTCGCCGACCTGACCCTGCAGCAGCATCAATGAGGTTCCCAGTGCCAGGAAAAGCAGCCACAGCGGGGCCGACAGGTAGGACATGGCGCCCACGCCCAGCATGAAGCGGTGCACCCGGTGCAGGCCCGGCTCGGCCATCAGGCGGGCATTCTGAAGGTTGCCCTGGCACCAGCGGCGATCGCGCTGCAGTTCGCTCAGCAGATCTGGTGGTTGCTGCTCGTAGCTGCCCTGCAGGTCCGACACCAGCCAGACGTGGTACCCGGCGCGCCGCATCAGCGCGGCTTCGACGAAATCGTGCGACAGGATGCCGCCCGCCAGGCCGCCGGTGCCGCGGATGGGCGCCAGCGCGCAGTGGCGCATGAAGGGTTCCACACGGATGATGGCGTTGTGGCCCCAGTAGTGCGACTCGCCCAGTTGCCAGTACTGCATGCCCAGGGTGAACAGACGGCCGGTGACACGGGCGGCGAACTGCTGGGCGCGCGCGTGCAGCGTTGCATGGCCGATGGACTGGGTGGCGGTCTGGATGATGCCGGCGTCGGGGTGTTTCTCCATCAGTTGCACCAGCGAGATCAGGCAGGCGCCGCTCATCACGCTGTCGGCGTCCAGCACGACCATGTAGCGGTAGTTGCGGCCCCAGCGGCGGCAGAAGTCGGCCACATTGCCGGCCTTGCGGTGGGTGCGGCGCGTGCGGCGCCGGTAGTAGACCTCGACCGGCAGACCCTGTTCGGCCAGGGTCAGGCGCAGTGCTTCCCAGGCTTGCAGCTCGGCCCTGGCGATGTCGGGGTCGTTGCTGTCGGAGAGCACGAACACGTCGAAGTGCCGGCCCTCCCCGGTGGCCATCAGCGACTCGCAGGTGGCTCGCAAGCCGGCGAACACGGTGTCGACATCCTCGTGGCAGATGGGCATCACGATGGCGGTGCGTGCATCGGAGGGCAGGGGCTGCCCTTTGGCGTCGTCGGCGCGGATGCTGTGACGGTCACCGAACAGATGCACCCAGAAGCCCATGAGCGCTGTGGCAAAGCCGGTGACCACCCAGGTGGAGAGCACGACGAACAGCGCCATGTGCAAGCCTTCAATCCAGCCGTGGCTGCCTTCGGGCTGGGTGTGCAGGAAGAGCACGGTGGACAGCGCCACGCTGGCTGCGGTCAGGACCGCCAGCGCCAGGCGACGCTGGCGCGCGGCCTGGTGCCAGGGTGCCTGGGGCCGCTGCGTCACGGGGTCGCGCGGGGGCAGCCACGCGGTGGCGGCCGAGACCAGGGCAGTGCCCAGGCTGTTCCAGAAACCCCGCCAGGGTCGGGGTGCCATGGATCCGCGCCGGACCGGGGGTGCCGTGAGGGCGTTGGGATGGCGCTGGGTGTGCGGTTTCATGCCAGGGGTTTCCTTGTTCAGGTGGGGCGGGGGCATCACTGCGGCAGCAGCAGGTGGGTCCAGGTTTCGCTGACGGTGTCGTCGCGGTGGCGCAGATAAGCGCGCAGCTCCAGAGGCTGGTTCAGGCTGTCGCGTTCGACCCGCAGGCTCAGGCGCCAGCCACGCAGCTCAGGGTTCGGGTAGGCCACGGCCTCGATCACGCGCCCGCCGGGTCCCGTGCTGACCACGGCTTGCACCGGTGCGTCGGGTGGCAGCTGCTGCAGCGCCGGGCCGGTGAAATCCAGGACGAACTTGGGCTGGCGCGCCTGCGACTGGGCGTCCAGGCGCGTGTACCCGTACCCCGCGCGGGTCTGCGCCACCCAGGCCGACGGTGGCCGTTGGGCGTCGTCGCCTTGCCAGAGCAGCTCGTAGCTGAAATCCAGTGCTTGTCCCGGTGCGGGCAGGCGTTGCGGCACCCAGTAGGCGACGATGTTGTCGTGCGTTTCGTC
>JAJPEW010000098.1 GCA_021166755.1 Hydrogenophaga sp.
CAGCAGACGATGCCGGGTGACCTCTGCGTCGGCCTTGGTGCGTCGTACCATGGCATAACTCCTGCATGATGGGTTCTGGCGTGATGCCAATACCCCAATTATGCACATACATTCAGGAATGTATGTATACTTCGCCGCTTGCCCGTTGACCACCGGTCATGCGGGTTTCATTCGTGCCCGGAATTCTTCCTTCTTTCAAGAGAACACCATGCCCGCCGACAGCACCTCATCCTCTTCTTCACAGCGACCGGCACCGTCCCGTCTGGTCATGACTTCGCTGGCCGTGGCCCTGGCGGCGGCCACGCTGGCGGCCTGCGGGCAGGGCGACAAGCCTGCCGCAGGAGGAGGTGCACCCGCGGGCGGCATGCCACTGCCTGAGGTGGGTGTGGTGACCGTGACGCCCGGTGACGTCGGACTGCAGACCGAGTTGCCCGGGCGGCTGGAGGCTTCGCGGGTGGCCCAGGTGCGCGCACGCGCTGCCGGCATCCTGCAGCAGCGGCTGTTCACCGAGGGCAGTGACGTGAAAGCGGGGCAACCCCTGTTCCGCATTGATCCTGCGCCGTACGAAGCCGCGCTGCAATCGGCGCGCGCCTCCCTGGCAAAGGCCGAAGCCAGCCTCACCCAGGCGACCGCGCTGGCCGATCGCTACAAGCCGCTGGTGGCCGAAAACGCGATCAGCCAGCAGGAGTACGCCAACGCCCTCGCGGCGCAAAAGGTGGCCGAGGCCGATGTGGCCGCCGGCAAGGCGGCGGTGCAGACCGCCACCATCAACCTGGGGCATGCCAATGTCAGCGCGCCGATCTCTGGCCGGATCGGGCGATCGCTCGTCACCGAAGGTGCCCTGGTCGGGCAGGGTGAGGCGACCGCCCTGGCGGTGATCCAGCAGGTCGATCCCCTGTACGTGAACTTCACCCAGTCTGCGGCCGAAGCCATGCGTCTTCGCCGTGCGATGGAAGCCGGGCAGCTCAAGTCGGCCGGGGAGGGTGCCGCGCAAGTGCGTGTGGTCCTTGACGACGGCTCCGAGCATGCCAAACCGGGGAAGCTCCTGTTCACCGATCTGACGGTGGACACCACCACGGGTCAGGTCACCCTGCGGGCCGAGGTGCCCAACCCGGGCGGTCGCCTGTTGCCAGGGCTGTACGTGCGCGTGCGGCTGGAGCAGGCCAAGGTGGCCAACGCGATCACACTGCCGCAGCAGGCTGTGGCGCGTTCGGCTCAGGGCGATTCCGTCAAGGTCGTGGGTACCGAAGGCAAGATCGAGACGCGCCCCGTGAAGGTGGGCGGTCAACAGGGCGGCCGCTGGGTCATCCTGGAGGGCCTCCAGGCGGGTGAACAGGTCATGGTCGACGGCTTCCAGAAGGTCCAGATGCTGCCCCCGGGGACCCCGGTCAAGGCCGTGCCGTGGCAACCGGGTGCGCCTGCTGCGGCGAAGGCGCCTGCCCAACCGGCGGCGAAATAAGGAGCGGCCGACATGGCGAAGTTTTTCATCGACCGCCCCATCTTCGCGTGGGTGATCGCGCTGTTCATCATGGTGGCCGGCGCGGTGGCCATCACGCAGTTGCCGATTGCCCAGTACCCACCGGTGGCACCGCCGTCGGTCAACATCAGTGCGGCTTACCCGGGCGCCTCGGCCAAGACGCTGGAAGACAGCGTCCTGTCCATCATCGAGCAGGAAATGAACGGCTCGCCGGGTCTGATCTACATGGAGTCGGTGGCGCAGGCCAACGGCACCGGCCAGATCACCCTGAGTTTCGAACCGGGCACCGATCCCGACCTGGCGCAGGTGGATGTGCAGAACCGTCTGTCCCGTGCCACCCCCCGTCTGCCGTCGGCGGTGACCCAGCAGGGTGTCCGGGTCGAGAAGGCCCGAAGCAACTTCCTGATGGTCGCGGTGCTCTCGTCCGACAACCCCGCCTGGGACCCGGTGGCACTGGGTGACTACGCCGCGCGCAGCGTTCTGCCCGAACTGCAGCGGGTGCCCGGCGTGGGGCAGGCCCAGCTCTTCGGGACCGAGCGCGCCATGCGCATCTGGATCGATCCCGCCAAACTGCAGGGCTTCGGTCTGAGCGCGGCCGATGTCAACGCGGCCATCCGGGGGCAGAACGCCCAGGTCTCCGGCGGTGAAATCGGCGCCTTGCCCAACGTGGCCGGTCAGGCCATTGCCGCCACCGTGGTGGTCAACGGTCAGCTGGGATCGGTCGAGCAGTTCGGCAACATCGTCCTGCGTGCCAGCACCGATGGTGCAACCGTCCGGCTCAAGGATGTGGCGCGCATCGAGCTGGGGGCACAGGCCTATGCCACCTCTGCCCGTCTCAATGGCCAGCCGTCCACCGCAATCGGCATCCAGCTGGCGCCCTCGGGCAACGCGCTGGCCACCGCACAGGCGGTTCGGGACCGTCTCACCGAGCTGCAGCGCTTCTTCCCGGAAGGCATGAAGTGGGCCACGCCCTACGACAGCTCACGCTTCGTGAAGATCTCCATCCAGCAGGTGGCCATGACCCTGGCCGAAGCGGTGGTGCTGGTGTTCCTGGTGATGTTCCTGTTCCTCCAGAACTGGCGCTACACCGTCATTCCCACCGTGGTCGTGCCGATCGCGCTGCTGGGCACTTTTGCGGCCCTGCTGGCGCTGGGCTTCTCCATCAACGTCCTGACCATGTTCGGCATGGTGCTGGTCATTGGTATCGTGGTGGATGACGCCATCGTGGTGGTGGAGAACGTCGAACGCATCATGAGCGAAGAAGGGCTGCCGCCCCGCGAGGCCACCCGCAAGGCCATGGGCCAGATTTCCGGGGCCATCGTTGGCGTGACCGTGGTGCTGATCTCGGTATTCGTGCCGCTGGCGTTCTTCAGCGGGTCGGTGGGCAACATCTATCGCCAGTTCTCGGCGGTGATGGGGGTGTCGATCGCCTTCTCGGCCTTCATGGCGCTGTCGCTCACGCCCGCCCTGTGCGCCACGCTGCTCAAGCCGGTGGAAGCCGGTCACCACCACGAAAAGCGCGGCTTCTTCGGCTGGTTCAACCGGGGCTTCTCCAGAACCGCCAAGCGTTATGAGGCGGGTGTGGCCCGTCTGCTGCCGCGTGCCGGTCGCACCCTGATCATCTATGTGGCGATCGTTGCCGCCGCGGCGGTGGTTTACAAGCGACTGCCGACATCGTTCCTCCCGAACGAGGACCAGGGCACCATGCTGGTGAACATCCAGCTGCCGCCCGGGGCCACCCAGGAGCGGACGCTGTCGGTGATGGAGCAGGTCGAGGGCTTCGTTCTCCAGCAGCCCGAGGTGCAGAGCATGGTCAGTGTGCTCGGCTTCAGCTTCTCGGGGCAGGGCCAGAACGCGGCACTGGCTTTCGTGACGCTCAAGGACTGGTCCGAGCGTGAGGGTCCGGGCAGCTCGGCGCAGGCGCTGGCCGGTCGTGCCTTCGGGGCGCTGTCAGGCATTCGTGACGCGTTCATCTTCCCGCTGAGCCCGCCACCCATTCCCGAATTGGGTGCTTCTCAGGGCTTCAGCTTCCGCCTGCAGGACCGCGCAGGGCTGGGGCGTGATGCCCTGGTGGCGGCGCGCAACCAGCTGCTGGGCATGGCCTCGCAGAGCAAGGTGCTCACGCAGGTCCGTCCGGATGGGCTGGAAGACGCACCGCAGCTGCAGATTGACATCGACCGCGACAAGGCCAACGCCCTCGGGGTGGCCTTCGAGAGCATCAGTGCGACCATCGGCACCTCGCTGGGGTCGAGCTATGTCAACGACTTCCCCAACGCCGGCCGCCTGCAGCGCGTGGTGGTTCAGGCCGATGCGCCGGCCCGCATGCAGCCTGAGGACCTGCTGCAGCTGACCGTGCTCAACAACAAGGGACAGGCGGTGCCGTTCTCGGCCTTCGCCAGTACCCGCTGGGTGATCGGTCCGATGCAGACTGTGCGCTACAACGGCTACCCGTCGATGCGCATCAGCGGCAGTGCCGCGCCCGGCTTCAGCACGGGTGACGCCATGGCCGAAATGGAGAACCTGGCCGCCAAGCTGCCGCAGGGCTTCGGCTTCGAGTGGACGGGCCAGTCGCGCGAGGAAAAACTGGCCGGCGCCCAGGCCATCATCGTGTACGCCTTCGCCATCCTGGCGGTGTTCCTGTGTCTGGCCGCGCTCTATGAAAGCTGGTCGATTCCATTCGCCGTCATTCTGGTGGTGCCGCTGGGCGTGCTGGGCGTGTTGCTGGCGACGCTGCTGCGCAACTACGCCAACGACGTTTACTTCCAGGTGGGTCTGATCACGATCATCGGCCTGTCGGCCAAGAACGCGATCCTGATCATTGAGTTCGCCAAGGATCTGCAAGCCCAGGGCAAGGGCGTGATCGAGGCAGCGCTGGCGGCCGCGCATCTGCGGTTCCGCCCCATCATCATGACCTCCATGGCCTTTACCCTGGGTGTGCTGCCGCTGGCCATTGCTTCTGGCGCTGGCTCGGCGAGCCAGCGTGCCATCGGCACCGGCGTGATCGGGGGCATGTTGACCGGTACCGTCCTGGCGGTGGTGTTCGTGCCCATCTTCTTCGTGGTGGTCCGCTCGATCTTCAAGGACAGCGAGCGCCAGCACCGTATTCACGCCGAGCAGGCTGCCCACATGGGAGTGCACACCGATGACCGATAAAAAGATAACCATGGCGGCGCGCCAACGTCCTCTGGGCCTGCTGGCCGCCTCGCTGTCGCTGGGCCTGCTGTCCGCCTGTTCTCTCACGCCCGAGTACGAGCGGCCGGCGGCACCGGTTCCGACGACGTTCGCCGGCTCGGTGTCAGAGGCCGCCGTACCGGTCTTGCCGGCGTGGTCCGACTTCGTGGCCGACGACCGCCTGCGTCAGGTCGTCACGCTGGCCCTGCAGAACAACCGCGACCTGCGGGTGGCCATGGCCAACGTGGAGCAGGTGCGCGCGCAGTACCGCATCCAGCGGGCCAACCAGGCGCCGACGGTCAACCTGGGCGTAACGGGCAACCGTCAGGCCAGCGAGGGCGGTGACATCACGAGTACGTACACCGCAGGCTTGCTGGTCAGCGCGTGGGAGATCGACTTCTTTGGCCGGCTCGGCAGCCTCAAGGAGGCCGCGCTGGCCCAATACCTCGCCAGCGAAGAGTCCGCACGGGCGGCGCAGACCAGTCTGGTGGCGTCGGTGATCAGCACCTGGCTGTCACTGCAGGCCGATGAAGAGCTGCTGTCGTTCACCCAGCAGACGCAGGCGACCCGCGAAGACTCCCTGCGCCTGACCCGGCTGCGCTTTGACAATGGCGCGGCCTCTGCGCTGGACCTGCGCCAGGCCGAATCGCTGGCGGCATCGGCCCGCGCCACGCTCGCCCAGCAGCAGCGCCAGCGCAGTCAGGATCTCAATGCCCTGGCATTGCTGGTGGGGCAGGCGGTGCCCGCCTCCTTGCTGCCCTCGGTCCCCAAGGAGGTCGACAGGTCATCCCTGTTGCGTGACGTGCCGGAGGGGCTGCCCTCGGACCTGCTGGAGCGTCGTCCCGACATCCGGCAGGCCGAGCAGCAACTGCTGGCGGCCAACGCCAACATCGGTGCGGCCCGGGCGGCCTTCTTCCCGCGCATTTCGCTGACCACCTCGCTCGGCTCGGCCAGCACCGAGCTGTCCGGGCTGTTCAAGGACGGGTCCTGGGGCTTCACCCTGGCGCCGCAGGCCTTGTTGCCGATTTTTGATCTGGGGCGCAACCAGGCCGCGCTTGACGCCTCCAAAGCGTCGCGCGAGGCGGCGGTCGCCCAGTACGAGAAGGCCATCCAGGTGGCGTTCCGGGAGGTGTCCGATGCCTTGGCGGGCCGAGCCACCCTGGGTGAACAGATCCAGGCCCAGCAGAGCCTGGTGCAGTCCGAGTCCGAACGTCTGCGCCTGGCGGAGCTGCGCTATCGCAACGGTGTGGCCAGCTTCCTCGAGGTGCTGGATGCCCAGCGTTCGCTCTTTGCTGCCCAGCAGGCCCTGACGCAGACGCGCCTGGCGCGCCAGCTCAACCAGGTGGCCCTGTACAAGGCCCTGGGCGGCGGCTACTGATCAGGCTGCCTTGCCCTCGGTACGGCAGGGGCTGGCCGGGGGCAGGTTGTAGAAGCGCACGATGTGGTCCCAGGCGGCTTGCGGGTCGTCGACGACCACGAACAGGTCCAGGTCCTCCCGCGAGATGGTGCCTTCTTCGACCAGCACCTCCAGGTCCAGCAGCCGTCCCCAGTAGTCGCTGCCGAACAGGACGATGGGCACCGGTTTGGCCTTCTTGCACTGCACCAGGGTGATGACTTCGAACAGCTCGTCCAGGGTGCCGAAGCCTCCCGGGAAGGCCACCAGCGCCTTGGCTCGCATCATGAAATGCATCTTGCGCAGCGCGAAGTAGTGGAACTTGAAGCTCAGTTCGGGGGTGATGTAGGGGTTGGCCGACTGCTCGTGGGGCAGGGCAATGTTCAGCCCGACGTTGGGCACACCTTCGTCGTGGGCTCCCCGGTTGGCGGCTTCCATGATGCCCGGGCCACCGCCGGTGCAGATGAACAGCTGGTCCTCGCGCGGGCAGCCCTTGCTGTAACGGGCGACCATGCGGCCGAACTCCCGCGCCTGGTCGTAGAAATGCGCGTTGCGCAGCAGGGCGCGGGCACGTGCGATCGCCTGGGTGTCACCGCTGGCCTCGGCCTCCGCCAGACGCTCGCGGGCGATGGCCGGCTCGCGAAAGCGGGCACTGCCGAACACCACGATCGTGTTCTCGATCCCCGCTTCCTGCTGTGCCAGGTCGGGTTTGAGCATCTCCAGCTGGAAACGGATGCCGCGGGTCTCCCGGCGCAGCAGGAATTCAGGGTCTGCGAACGCCAGCCGGTAAGCATCGGCCTGAAGGGCGATACCGCCGTTGGCGTGGGCCTGCAGTTCGGCCCAGGCATCGGCCAGCCGTTGTTCGCTCAGGTGCTGGGTGGTTTCCATCTGGCTTCCTTGTGATGAGTTGGCGGGGAGGCCCGAGGCCTGGCTCCAGGGCAATCCGTTGATTGGACTCCCGGAAAGCGAAAAGGCTCCCGTGGGAGCCTTTTGCTGGCGCGAGTCCGATCAGACGCGCTTCTTGTATTCGCCGGTGCGGGTGTCGATTTCGATGTTGTCACCCTGATCCACGAACAGCGGCACAGGCACTTCGAAGCCGGTGGCGATCTTGGCAGGCTTGAGCACCTTGCCCGAGGTGTCGCCCTTGACGGCGGGTTCGGTCCAGGTGATCTCGCGCACCACGGTGGTGGGCAGTTCCACGGAAATGGCCTTGCCGTCGTAGAACACCACTTCCACGGCCATGCCGTCTTCCAGGTAGTTCAGGGCGTCGCCCATGTTCTCGGCTTCCACTTCGTACTGGTTGTACTCGGTGTCCATGAACACGTACATCGGATCGGCGAAGTAGGAGTAGGTGCACTCCTTGTGGTCCAGGATGATCTGGTCCATCTTGTCGTCGGCCTTGAAGACGACTTCGGTGCCGATGTTGCCCAGCAGGCCCTTGAGCTTCATGCGGACGGTGGCCGCGCCACGGCCGCCACGGGCGTATTCGGTGCGCAGCACGATCATCGGGTCCTTGCCGTGCATGATCACATTGCCGGCGCGGATTTCTTGAGCGATTTTCATAAATGTTCCAACGGTTGGGCCGCGGGTTCCGCAAAGGGGCTGTGACCCGGGGAACGGTGAATCAGGGGGCGATCTGTGCGGCGAGGCAGACGACGCTCCGGTGCGAGTACGCGATCACGGAGACAGCCATGTCGCTGTGCCCAATCAGACCGATCTCGCAAAACCTTGAATTTTATCGCTTTTCCATGACGAATCCCAGCAGCTGGCTGCACAGGTCGGCCTGGGCCAGCAGACGGTCTCTTGCCTGGAGGGCGCAGGACGCCCATTCACCGATGGCGTCCCAGCCTGGCCAGAGAGTTTCCCCGGCGCTCATGCCATTCCATCCATGGTGGAACGCGCGCCAGCATGGCGGGGCCTGCAGCCAGTCCAGAAACGCATCGAGCTTGGCGTGATGGGCGTTGTCGTGCTGGGGATAGATCTGCCAGACGAAGGGCTTGCCTGCCCACAGGGCGCGCACCAGAGAATCCTCGCCGCGCACGAAGTTCAGGTCGCAGGACCAGAGCAGCCGGTCGTAGTCCTGCTGGGTCAGGCGGGGCAGGCGGATCGGCCGACATCCCTCGCCGGGAGGCCGCCCCCCCAAAGCTTGGTCCACCGCCGCGCTCGCGCGCCCTGGGGTGATCAGCCAGTCGGTGGGTGATGTTTCCTGTCCAGCCGACCGCAGGACACTGCCCAGTGCCTCGGGTTCATAGCAGAACAGGCTGACGCGCCGCCGGCCATCTTCCGCTGGCAATCCCCGATCCTTCAGCCAGCGGGCCGGCTCATGGGCCAACTGTCGGGCTGGCAGGGTCGCTTCGCGAAGAAGACCGCCGGTGGCGGGCGTGAAGCCCGGGTAGAAGAACCACTTGGTCAGGCCCTTCAGCGGCCCGCTCATCACCGGCGACGGCAGTCGGTGGCAGCGTTCCACCCAGGGCTCGGCGCTCATGTACTCCAGGTTCAGCCACACGGGGGGCGTCTCACCGGCGGCCAGTCGCCCGGCCAGCGCATCGATGCATTCCCTGGCGGGGTCGCAGCCGAAGGCCTCCACCCAGACGTCGGCCGGCGACAGGGCATCGGCCAACCCGGGCGCCATTGGCTCGGTCCAGTGAAGCACCTGCACCCCCGGATGAAGGCCCTGTCGCGCGCCGGGCGCCATCCAGTCCAGGTCATCCGGGCAATCGATCCACAGCCTCACCTGCTGGCCCCGGGACGCCAGATCGGTGCACAGCCGCCAGCAGACACCGATGTCGCCCAGGTTGTCCACGACCCGGCAGAAGACATCCCAGCGCAGGGCGGGTCCGCGGGTGTTGGCGCCGATCGAATCTGTGTCCATGCAGCGATCTTGCCGCAAACCGGGGCGCTGGCGGTTCACAATACGCCCCCATGGCCGAGGTCCATTCCGAACAACTGCTCAGCGAGGTCGCGGCACTGCCCGCGCTGCCCGGCGTCTACCGCTATTTCGACGCCCAGGGGCAACTGCTCTATGTGGGCAAGGCGCGCAACCTGAAGAAGCGCGTCAGCAGCTACTTCCAGAAGAACCACGACGGCACCCGTATCGGCCACATGGTCAGCCGCATTGTGCGGATGGAGACCACGGTGGTGCGCTCCGAGGCCGAGGCGCTGCTGCTGGAAAACAACCTCATCAAGACCCTGAATCCGCGGTTCAACATCCTGTTCCGCGACGACAAGAGCTACCCCTACCTCAAGATCACGGGTACGCGGGAGACTTGGCGCACGGCTGGTCCTGGCGCGGCCCCGGCCATCCTGTTTCCGCGCATGGCCTATTACCGGGGCGTGGTCGATCGGCGCCACAGCTACTACGGTCCCTATCCCAGTGCCTGGGCGGTCAAGGAGTCGATCACGCTGCTGCAGAAGGTGTTCCGGCTGCGCACCTGCGAGGACACCGTCTTCGCCAACCGGACGCGGCCTTGCTTGCTGTACCAGATCAAGCGATGCAGCGGTCCCTGCGTCGATCTGATCCATGTCGAGGACTACGCGCGCGATGTGACCGCCGCCGAGCGGTTCCTGCGCGGAGAGACCCAGGCCGTGCTGGACGAGTTGCAGGACCGGATGATGGCGCACGCCGAGAAGCTGGAGTTCGAGCAGGCCGCAGAAATCCGCAACCAGATGGCGGCCCTGTCGCGGGTGCTGCATCAGCAGGCCATGGACACCGCCAGCGACCGCGACGTGGACATCCTGGCCGTCAAGGTCCATGGGGGCAAGGCCTGTGTCAACCTGGCCATGGTGCGGGGCGGTCGTCACCTGGGTGACCGGCCTTACTTTCCGGCCCATGTGGACGACGCCACACAGATCGATGAAGGCATGGAGACCGAGACCGAGAGCGATCGGGTGGCCGATCCGGCGGAGCGTCTGCACATTCGGGTGCTGGAAGCCTTCATTGCCCAACACTACCTGGGCGCTGCGCTGCCCCACACGCTGGTGACCAGCCACCCGGTCGGCAAAGGCCTGATCGACGCCCTGACCGAGCAGTCCGGCGCCCGGGTGCATGCGGTGCACCAGCCGCGCGAACACCGGCGCGCCTGGCTGGACATGGCGCAGAAGAATGCCGAAATCGCGCTGGCGCGCCTGCTGGCCGAAGAGGGCTCCCAGCAGGCACGCACCCGCGCGCTGGCCGAAGCCCTGGGTCTGCCCGACGACAACCTCGAGGAACTGCGCATTGAATGCTTCGACATCTCCCATACCGCCGGAGAGTCCACACAGGCCTCCTGCGTGGTGTTCGAGGGCCACAAGATGCAGAACAGCCAGTACCGGCGCTACAACATCGACGGCATCACGCCGGGGGATGACTACGCGGCGATGCGCCAGGTGCTGCTGCGGCGATACGGCAAGATCGCCCAGGCGCTGCGCGCCGAGCGTGGCGACGAATTGCCTGCGCCGCGTGAGACCGGTGCTGCCGATGACGCCGCCGATGCACCCGGCACCGAGGTGGTCGAGCCGGCTGGCGAGGCACCGAAGGGACCGAGGATGCCGGATCTGGTCCTCATCGACGGCGGCAAAGGGCAGGTCAGCATGGCCCGGGAGGTCTTCGTTCAGCTCGGCCTGGACCTGTCGCTGATCGTGGGCGTCGAGAAGGGGGAGGGCCGAAAGGTCGGTCTGGAGGAGTTGGTGTTCGCCGATGGACGCGAGAAGGTGTACCTGGGACACGATTCCGCGGCGCTGATGCTGGTGGCCCAGATCCGCGACGAGGCGCACCGCTTCGCCATCACCGGC
>JAJPEW010000218.1 GCA_021166755.1 Hydrogenophaga sp.
TCGTGATCTGCCGATGATCGAACGCGCGGCGCTGCGGGTGCACATGGTCATGTGCAAAGCCTGCCCGACGTTCGAGCGTCAGGTGCTGACCATGCGCAATGCGATGAGGCAGTGGCGTAACTACACCGACGACGAATGAGCGGTCGCGGTGCAGGCGGGGCAGGCGATGCGGGTCAGCTCAGCAGGGCTTGCGAGAACTCCCTGGCGTTGAAGGTCTCCAGGTCCTCCAGCTTTTCACCCACGCCAATGAAATAGACCGGCACGGGCCGCTCCATGGCAATGGCGCAAAGCACACCGCCCTTGGCTGTGCCGTCCAGCTTGGTGATGACCAGACCGGTCAGTTGCAGCGCGTCGTCAAAGGCCTTCACCTGGGTCAGGGCGTTCTGACCGGTGTTGCCATCGATCACCAGCAGCACCTCGTGCGGCGCTGTCCCATCCGCCTTCTGCACCACCCGCTTGATTTTCCTGAGCTCTTCCATCAGGTGCAGCTGTGTCGGAAGGCGTCCGGCGGTGTCCACCAGCACCACATCCTTGCCCCGGGCCTTGCCGGCGGTCACGGCGTCGAAACTCACGGCCGCCGGATCACCACCTTGCTGGGTGATGATCTCCACCGTGTTGCGGTCTGCCCAGACGGCGAGTTGCTCGCGGGCCGCGGCGCGGAAGGTGTCGGCAGCCGCCAGCAGCACCGAAGCGCCCTCGCTGGCCAGATGGCGGGTCAGTTTGCCGATCGAGGTCGTCTTGCCGGCGCCGTTGACACCCGCCACCATGATGACCGTGGGTTGATGCTCGCCAATGACCAGCGGCTTCTGCAGGGGGGTCAGCAGATCGGCCATGGCATCGGCCAGCAGGCCTTTGACCGCGGCCGGATCGGTGGTTTTGGCTTCCTTGACGCGGCGACGCAGGTCGGTCAGCAGGTGTTCGGTCGCCTTCACCCCGGTGTCTGCCATCAGCAGCGCCGCCTCCAGCTCCTCATACAGCGCTTCGTCGATCCGGGTCCCTGTGAATACCGTGGCGATGCTGCTGCCGGTCTTGCGCAGTCCCGCCTTCAGGCGGTCCAGCCAGCCTTGCCGTGCGGGCGGCGAGACCGGTGCAGGTTCAGGAATCGAAGGGACATCGGGTGGCGGGATGGCCACAATCGCCTCGGGAGCGGGCGATGAAACGGCCGCTGGTGGAGGGGAAGTCTCGGGGGCTGGCGGCGGGGCAGAGGGTTTCTTGCGGAAGAACGAGAACATTTTGGAATCTCTTGTATCTTCATCATTCTATGAAACACCCATTCGCGTCGTTTTTGACAGGTGTCATGCGCCTGTCGCTGGTGCTGCTGTTCCTGTCCGCCGCTCCGCTCAGGGCCCAGATCCCTGAGACGGGTCCGCGGCAATTCACCCTGAGCAATGGCATGACGCTCATCGTCCAGCCCGACCGCCGCGCCCCGACGGTGGCCCACATGCTGTGGGTACGGGTGGGCGCGATGGACGAAGTGGACGGCACCACAGGCGTGGCACACGTCCTGGAACACATGATGTTCAAGGGCACGCCCAGCCTCAAGCCTGGTGAGTTCTCAAGGCGGGTGGCCGCGATTGGCGGCCGCGAGAACGCCTTCACCAGCCGCGATGCCACCGCCTATCACCAGCAGGTGCCGGCCGAGCACCTGGAAGCCGTGATGCGCCTGGAGGCCGACCGCTTTGAAAACAACCGCTGGGACGACGAAGAATTCCGTCGCGAAATCGAGGTCATCAAGGAGGAACGGCGCCAGCGCGTGGAGGAATCACCCCGCGCGCGCATGTTCGAGCAGATGACCGCCACCATCTACACGGCGGCACCGTACCGGCGACCCGTCATTGGCTGGATGAGCGACCTGGAGGCGATGACACCGGACGATGTCAGGGCGTTCCATCGTCGCTGGTACGTGCCCGGCAATGCCGCTGTGGTGATCGCCGGCGATGTGGACGTGGACCGCGTGCGGACGATGGCCGAGGCCATCTACGGGCGGATTCCCGCCAGGCCGCTGCCTGTCCGCAAGCCCCGGGAAGAGCCTGTGCAACAGGGCCCCAAGCAGGTCGAGTACCGCGCAGCGAGCGAGCAGGCGGTCGTGGCGCTGGCATGGCAGGTGCCACGCATGAAAGACCCTTCGTCGCGCGACCCGGACACCCAGGACGCGCTGGCCTTGACGGTGCTGGCCGCGTTGCTGGACGGCTATCAGGGGTCGCGCCTGGAGCGTCGGCTGGTGCAGGGCGAGGGGCGCGATGGCCAGCGAGTGGCCGATGAGGCCAGCGCCTCCTACGGCCTGATGGGGCGGGGCCCCCAGCTGTTCATGATGACGGCGGTGCCGGCCAAGGGCGTCACGCCTGACGCGGCCGCCAACGCCCTGAAGGACGAACTGGCCCGCATTGCCCGCGAGGGTGTGGGTGACGCGGAGTTGCGACGCGTGCTGACGCAGTGGACCGCCAGCGAAATCTACAAGCTGGACTCGGTGTTCAACCAGGCCAGGGAGCTGGGTCAGTACTGGATCAACGACATGCCCATCAACTCGTCGGCGGTGCTGCTGCAGCGCCTGCGCGAGGTCACGCCTGATCAGGTTCAATCGGTGGCTCGCCGCCACTTCTCGGCGGATCGTCTGACCACCGGCGTCCTGGTGCCGGACCCCGGTCGCCGAAACGGCAATGCCCGCAAACCCGCCGCCGTCCAGCCGTCCCGCCACTGATCCGACCATGCCACAGATGACGATACTGAGAAACCTGTTTCTGTCCGCCTGGGTTGGGGCCATGTGCGGCCTGGCGCAGGCCGCCATTCCCATCCAGCATTGGGTTCATGCCAGTGGTGCCAAGGTCTACCTGGTCGAGAGCCCGAGCATTCCGATGCTGGACATCCAGATCAACGTCGATGGCGGCAGCCGACGCGATCCGGCTGCCCAGGCCGGGCTGGCGTCTGCCACCGCTGGCATGCTCTCGGCCGGTGTTCGCGCCCATGCCGGGCAGCCGGCCATGGACGAGAACCAGCTGGGCGAGGCCTGGACCGACCTGGGTGCTCAGTTTGGCGCAAGCGCATCGGCCGAGCGCTTCAGCCTGAGCCTGCGTACCCTGACCGAACCCGACCTGCTGCGCCGTGCGGTGGCCTTGGCGGCGCGGCAGATGGCGGCGCCGGCCTGGCCCGAGCCGGTCTGGCAGCGCGAGCGTGAGCGGACCCTGGCCGCCATGCAGGAGGCGGAAACGCAACCGGCCACCCACGCCGCACGGGCTTTCTACGCGGCGGTGTATGGCCAGCACCCCTTCGGTGTGGAGGCCAGGCCACACACCCTGACCGCCATCAGCGTGGCGGACATCGAGCGCTTCTATCGCCGGCATGTGGCCGCCTGTCGGGCCCAGATCACCCTGGTGGGGGCTGTGGAGCGCGGCCGGGCCAACCAGATCGTCGATGAATTGATGGCTGCCATCGGCGAGCACGGTTGTCCGGTCCTGGAAAAAGTGCCGGAAGTGGAGCCGCTGAAGGCCGCAGTGGAAAGTCGCCTGCCATTTGACGCGGCCCAGGCGCAGGTGCTCATTGGTCAGCCCGGCATTCGCCGAGATGACCCGGACTTCTTCCCGGTGTTCGTCGGTAACTACATCCTCGGCGGCGGTGGCTTCGTTTCCCGGTTGACGACGCAGGTGCGGGAGAAACGGGGCCTCAGCTACAGCGTTTACAGCTACTTTGCCCCGGGTTTGCATGCGGGCGCTTTCCAGCTGGGGCTGACCACGCGGCCCGATCAGGCCGACGAGGCGGTCAAGGTAGCCACCGACGAGGTGGCCCGGTTTGTTGCCCAGGGACCGACCGAAGACGAGTTGAAGTCGGCCAAGGACTTCCTGATCAACGGCTTCGCACTGAGGCTGGACAGCAACCGCAAGCTGCTCGATAACGTGGCCAACATTGCCTGGTACGGACTGCCCCTGGATTACCTGGAAACCTGGAAGGACCGGGTACGGGCGGTGACCGTCGGGGATGTGACCCGTGCCTTCGGGCGGGTGCTGCAGCCCGATCGCATGGTGACGGTGGTGGTGGGCGGCCGCTGAAGCGGCTGTCAGGCGGTATTCAGGCGTCCAATGGAATGACGCGGGCGCCCTGGACGGCAGGGGGCGCCACGTAGTCCGCGACCACGCACAGTCGCTGGGTGCTGTCGGCGGCATCTTGCAGCAACTCATCGAGCAAGCGCATGGATGGCACATCCAGCGCGGCATAGGGCTGATCGAGCAGCACCACGGGTGCCATGCTGGCCATGCCCGATGCCATCCACACCTTGCGCCGGCTGCCAGCGGAGAGCATGTGGAAGGTCTTGTGCAGATGCTCCTGCAGTCCGAAGCCGTCCAGCAACTCGTTGAGCAATCCCATGTCGGTGCGGGGGTGGCGCTCCGGCAGGCTGGCCAGATAGTCGGAGACCCGGGTGGCGTCGAGGGTGGTCGTCTTCGGGTCGGTCCACGCCACGGCAGCCGTCAGCTGTTGCGGGCTGGCGGGCTGGCCACGCCACAGGATTTGCCCCGCCTGCGGCCGCAGTTCACCCGACAGCAGTCGCAACAGGGTGGTCTTGCCGCAGCCCTCGTCGCCCGTCAGCACGTTCAGGCCAGGGGCCAAGTTCAGGTCCAGCGGTGCCGATGCCCATAACGTGGGGCTGTCCGGCCAGCTGAAACGCAGGCTGCGGACAGACAGCAGCGCAGAAGGGGTCGAGAGCGACGTCATGGGCACGGGCAGTCAGTAGTTCAAGTTGAAGCGGCGGCCACCCTCATTCAAGATGGCGCTGCGCGGACCGATCACCTCCAGGCGAAGACCCGGTCGCACCTCCTGGCCTTCGCGGACCACCTGCCCGTTGACGATGAGCATGCGATGCTGGGGATTCTCTGAGTAGGTGGACCCCGACACACTCAATCCAGCGGTGTCACTGGCCGAACCGGCAGGTACCATGGGCGCCGATCCGCTGCTCGGGGCGCGCGTGGTCCCCGCTGCGGGCGCGGGCGGGGGGGCTTCCGGCACCGCAGGCGCGGCCAGAATCGGACCGTTGGCCTCGAAGACACGGCTGTTGACCGTGGGAGGTGTTCCGGGGGCGGCGGACGGCGCGGTCGGTGCACCCGCCGCACCAGGCGCACGCTCGATCGCCGGCAACGACGGTGCGGGCACGACGGATGGCATCGGCGCCGACGTGGCGGCAGGTGTCGGGCTGGCCAAGGGCTGTGACTTGCCCCACCACCCTATCGACAGTCCGGCCAGGAGGGCGCTGGCCAAGCCGGCCGCCAGCCACGGCCATGCCCGTCGGGGCGCCGCTGGCTGGGCCATGGCGGCTGAGACGGTCCCGCTGTCGAGTCCGGGCACGCTGCCTTGCTGTCGCTGGGCATTGGCCTTCTGGAGGGCATCAAGAATGTAGGACATGGGGTGGTGACAGGACGGTCGGCGTCATTCTGCCTTGACCAGAACGGGCTCATCGACGCCGGTGGCCTGGTTCAGCTGCATCAGGGTCATCGGACTGGCTTTGCCGTGGGTCTCCACACCAGCCTTTTCCTGGAAAGCGACCAGCCGCTGCTCGTACGTGTTGTGAGTGCTGGCGATGTGACCGGCTTGCTGCAACTGCACCAGCCGCGTGTCGATCCACTGGCGCTGTTCGGGCAAACGGGCGTCGACGATGCGTTCGCGGGTGCCTGGCGGGGTGCGCCACAGGGTCGCGTAGGAGCCATCCCAGATCCTGCCCAGTTCGCTGGCCGAGACACGCCACTGACGTGATGCATGGGCCAACCAGAACTGGCCATCGGCATCCTGTCGGGTGAGCAACACTCGCTGCGGCATCCGGTCGGCCAGACGTACTGTCAGGATGGCGGGCCGGTTGAGCCGGGAGAGTCCTTCCGGGGTCATGCGGTCTGACCGGAAGCACTGAAGACCGGCCCCCAGCGTTTGCTTGCAAGGGTCGGTACCCGGGTCGGGCGTCCACGCCCACAAGGGCGCCAGTGCTTGCCATGCCGGCGCTTCGTCCTGCCACAGCTTGGCGTCGAAGAGCGCATCGACATCACCGGGCGCGTCTTCCGCCTGGGCAGGCGTCGCTTTGGTCGGTGACCGTTCCTCAGGTGTGGTTGGCTGCGCCATGGGGCTGGGGTCTGGTTGCAGCGCGGCCGGTTCGCCACCTTTGTCCTGCATCCATTCGGGGGCCTTGATCCACCCCAGGGCCAAGAGGGAGAGGAGGAGGGAGACGAGGAGCAGCAGACCCAGTGCGGGGAGGGTGATTCGCCATGTGAGCCGCCAGCCGCCAGCGTGCTCTGGACGGCCGTCGAAAATTTCCCGGGCGGCCTGATCCACCATGCCCTCGGTGAGGCGTTCACGCTGGGTGGCGTAGGCACCCAACATGGCGCGCCCTGCGAGCAGATTGATGCGTCGGGGTACGCCTTGGCTGAGACGGTGAATTCGCTGGATCACCCGCGGTGCCATCGGCAGTGGGCCCTGCCATCCTGCAACACCCAGGCGATGGGCCAGATACTGCCCTGTTTCCTGTGCTGACAACGCTTGCAGATGGTATCGGGCCACGATCCGCTGCGACAGCTGCTCGAGTTCGGGCTTCTGCAGCAGGTCCCGCAGTTCCGGCTGGCCGATCAGCACGATCTGCAGCAGCTTGCGCTCGGCCGTCTCCAGATTGGTCAGCA
>JAJPEW010000106.1 GCA_021166755.1 Hydrogenophaga sp.
GTCGTCACGAACAGCGACACCCCGGCCAGCGCCACCACCCACACCAGCTGGGCCACCATGGTCATGTCCACCAGTTCCAGCACCTTGATGATCAGGTCGATCTTGGACAGGTCCTCAAACAGCAGGGTGTTCATCAGCTTCCAGGTCTCCAGCAGGAACTTGCCCAGGATGCCCACGATGATGGCCACCAGCCCCACATAGAAGAACAGCATGGTGAACCGCATGCGGTACAGCAGGGAGCCGAAGCCCGACAGAATCTTTTCCATTGAACGCCTTGAAGAGTGCAAACGCCGGGTCACTGCCCGGCCCACATGAAGCAGGCTGGATGATATTGACCGCCGATTGGCCTTGCGCCTGTCAGGGAATGGTATTCAGGCCTGCCACACCCCGAACCCGGCCGAGCGCAGGTCAATGCCGATTTCCACCTCCCGCTCGGCGGCTTCGTCGTAGCTCATGGGGTTGAAGCCTTCGTACAGGTCGGGCAGCAGACGCAGGCCGTATTTCGTCACGAAGGCGTTGGCCTGGATGCCGGCCTTGTGCTTGTCAAACCGCACATCCGGGTCCAGCCCGGTCATGCCCACATAGACGCAGGGCTTGCCATCCACATAGCCCGGGTTGCAGCGCCGAAAACGCGGCTCCTGCAGCACGTCGGGGTGCAGCTCGATCACGTAGACATGGTGGCGCGGGCGGGGCATGGGCGGATTCTGACCGAAGGCCGCCAGCGGAACCCCGGCCGCCCGCGCGTATCCCACCCGCACCGCTGTTCAAGAAAGACCCTGTCCATGCTGCAACCCCTGAAGCACCTGCTCACCACCTTTCTGGCCCTGGAGCCGGCAAAGTCCGCTGCCGACGCCGCGCAGGCCTTGCATCTGGCCACTGCCGTGCTGCTGGTGGAAGTGGTGCGGGCCGACCACGAGCATTCGGCCGAAGAGCACCAGGCCGTGATCAAGGCCCTGGGCGAACGGTTTGCCCTGCGACCCGACGCCATGGACGACCTGATCGCGCTGGCACAAGACACCGCCCGCACCGCCAACGACTTTCATGCCTTCACCAGCCAGGTCAATGAACGCTTCACGCACCCGCAGAAGACTGAACTGGTGGAATCGCTGTGGCACGTGGCCTACGCCGACGCCCACCTGGACGCGCACGAGAACCACGTCATCAGCAAGGTGGCCGGCCTGCTGCACGTGACGCATGGCGAGTACATCGCTGCCAAGATGCGGGCGAAGGCGGCTGCGCTGCCGTCGAACTGAATCTGCCGCTCAGGCGTCCCTCAGGTGCCCACCTTGGGTGGGAAAGCGGCCTGAGCGCAGTTCTTCATCGGTCAGTGGACGACCCGTCCACACCTGTGCGTGAGAAGCGCCCGCGCCCAGCGCCAGCTCCCGGAACGCGCGCAACTCCACGGCAGTGAAGTCACCCTCTGGCGCGCCCATGGGGTGCATCACCACCCGGGGCGAGACAGCCAGCAGGCCCTTGCCCAGTGATTGCCTGACCATGGCCCGCAACAGCAGTTCGGCCGACAGAAAGTCGGACACCAGCGAGCGCGGGTGAGCAAACGGTCTGAGCAGTTGGGCGCCAGCTTCAGCTGCGGCTGCTGCGCCGGCCTGGCTACCAAACCCCAGCACACGGGGTTTCTTGTCCTGCCGGTCCAGCGCAAGCTCTGCCGGTTCTGTCAGGGTGGTGTTGTTGCGCAGGTTGCGAACGATGACCTGCGTGGGTGCGATCTGCAGGCATAGCAGGGGTTGGAGAAAAAGTCGCATCTGTTTGTTGTCGTCCGCTTCAAATCCTGCGCGGTCTGATTGGCAGTGTCGCCCGGCATTGAGGGAAGTTCACGCAACCCCAGAATGCGGCGCCACCCTTGCGGGGCGTACGTTCCACCATCTTGACACCGCAACTGGCGCAGGTGGGCCGCCAGTACTCGCCCTCGGTGGCGACACGCATCAGTTCGTCTTGCTGCTCTGGCGTTCTGCTCTGGATCATTCTTAGGAGGCCGCTGCCATCCTGAGCGTTGATGCCGTTCGCCTTGGCGAACGCCAGGGCATCGGTGGTGAACGTGGATGAGGTGGCGTAGGTGCCGCGCTTGATGCCGTGGGCGGTCATCACGCCCAAAAACTCGCGCAGCTCACGCACGCCTACAGCTTTGCCTTGCCAGTGCTTGCACTGCACCACGGCCACCGGGCCCTCGGCGTTTTTTGAGTGGAGCCAGATGTCCACGCCACCGTCTGCACCGTGCGACTGGCTCCGCGTCTCGAAACCTGCTTGGGCAAACAGGCACTCAATCAAGGCCTCAAACCGCCGCCATTCGATGCGTTCCAGCACATCCATGCCCCATGCACTCACAGACGAAGGCATCCCTGGCGTGGGATTGGGAGCGCCCAGCACCGGCTCACGGCGCTCCTGCACTGTCGGGGCCGGTCGGGTGGGACGGGCCGACTTGTCGATCACCGGCAAGTCCTTGGTGCGTGTCTTGAGGCCGGCAATCAGCCAATGCATCAGCAGCAGCGCGCCACCCATACCCAGCACGATCCAGGCGGGCGTTCTGATCGCTGTCGCCATGATCTGCAGCATGGTGTTGGAGGAGGGCACCACCGACAAGACCAACAGCACGACACCGATGAACAAGGCCTGCATACCCTTGATCAACAGGAAATCCTCCGACCTGCTTTGATTGCTTTGGCGCCTTCTTCCCCTGCTCACTGCTATCCTCTTTGAGTTGAGAAACGAGGATAAACCAACATCTGCAGGATTGAAGGGGGAGTCAGCGAATGATTGCGCAAAGCCTGTCACGTTGGATTGGACGGTCTGCCTTGGTGTTGGGCCTGATTTGCAGCGCACAAGCCATGGCCCAGCCGGTCTATCGCTGTGAACATCAGGGCAAGGTTCAGTATTCGCATGAGCCCTGCCTGGGTGCGACCGTGGTGGACACCACGCCCACCCAGGGCATGGACAAGTTCACTGGCGTAAGCAAGAAGAGCCAGGAGGTGCGCAGCGAAGAACTCAACCGCACCATCAGCAACGCGCTGATGCCCCTGACGGGGAGAACACCAGAGGAACGGGCACTGCAGATTCGACGTTACAAGCTGGCGCCTCAGGTTCAGCGCGAATGCCGACTGCTTGACGACCAGATGCCGGAGCAGGAAGAAGCCGTGCGAAGGAGCGCACCAGGCATCAAGGGAGAAGCTGAGGCCAAGCTGTTCCTGAGTCGCAGCCGCTATCGCAACCTGGGTTGCTGAGAGGTGCCCACTGCGAAGGCCACGCCTGGGCCGACATGGCCATCCTCTGCCGCCACCACAGCGAAATGGACATGTGCGCCGAATTCCTGCGCAAACGCAAGCTGCCGCACCAGCTGCGCCGCAACTCGTCCAGCGTGTTCGACCCCGCGCACGACAGCATCAAGGTGATGACGCTGCACGTCAGCAAAGGGCTGGAGTTCCCGGTGGTGGCGCTGGTGGGCGCCGGGCGCATGCCCGCCGAGGGCGAAGACGAGCGCGAGGAAGCGCGGCTGTTCTATGTGGGGGCTACGCGGGCGACGCAGCGGCTGGTGATTGGGGCGAGCGGGGGCGGGAAGTTCGCGGCGCGCATTTGAGCCAGCTGCTCAGTACACCTTTGTTGCCCCTGCCCGTTCCCCGTCAAACAGCAGGCAATTGCTTCAAAAACCGGCTCGCCCGGTCCACCGCTTCGTCGTACAGCGGCCGATAAGCCAGCGCGTCGATAGCCTCGAACTGCGCACTCAGCACCGCGCGTCGTTGCTGAAGCTGCGCCAGGAAGGCATCCCGATGGCGAACGAGGTAGTGCGCAGCCGTCGCCAGAGCTTCTGGCTCCCGCTCGATCACCAGCGACAGGTCAAACAAGTCTCGCGCCGTGGCCCGGTCGCCCCGGTGCCAGAGCTTCTTCGCCACGACTTCGGCGGCGGTTTCCACCTTCACCGTGCGCCCCAGCAGCGTCCATTCGTCGTACGGGTGCGCCGTGAGGTTGGGCGAAGCCACGAAGTCGATCTCGCCTTACGGCCGCAGCAGCTTCACGTAGCCCGGCCCCTCCACATAGTCCACCGACACACGCTCGGCCGCATCGCTCAGCCGGGGCGACACAAAGCCCAAGTACTGCGGGTCGGGCACGAAGATGTCGATGTCCTTGCTCAGGCGGTGTCCGTGCCGCAGCATCAGCACCGTGCCGCCGCCAAACGTCCAGAACGGATCGCTGATGCCGCGCCGGGCGATCTCGTCCACCAGCGTGAAGGCGTGGGCCAGTAAGGTTTGCCACACGCCTTCGGGCAGGGCGCTCGGTTGGGCGGCCGGGTTCATGTCGATGACTTCTTTGCGGCCACTCATGCCCAGGCCGCGCGCGGCGACTGCAGCGCCTGCGCCCAGGCCGTCAGGTGCTTCCACAGCGTCTTGGGCGGCGTGTGGGTGCGTTGGGCCACTTCCGCCAAGCCGGCCACGATCAGCGGCAACGGCGCCTCGTCCAGCAGCGTCGCCACCTGCGGCACCAGCGCCGGGGGCAGGGTGCCGGCCACCAACGCGTCGGCCAGGGCGCCCGGCTGCAGCGCCTGCCGGTAGCTCACGCTGGCCGTCTGGCTTAGCAAGGTCAGCGCGTGCGCCTGGGGTGGCCGTGGCTGCGCGGCCAGATCCATGCCCAGCAGGTTCAGCAGCGCCAACAGCTTGGCCGCGCCCAGGTCCACCAGAGAGCCGTTTTCCAGCTGGTTGATGGTCGCGCGCGACAGTCCGGCCAACCGCGCCAGCCGCGCCTGCGAAAGGCCCAGCGCCTCCCGGCGGGCTTGTACGAGTTGGCCGATTTCTGCGAGGTTCATGGGCTGGAGTGGAGCATGCCGTTCTAAAAATGTCAAACATATTTGACATTTATTAGGTATGTTCAGACTCTATCAGAAGGTAGGCCGGCAAGGTGCACCCGCTTATGCCAGCTTGTCCAACAAGTCCTGCACAGCCATCAGCAGACCCGGCGGCGGGTTTTGCGGCACGTCCGGGATGCGTGCGTATCACGCTGCATACACGGCCTCGCAGTGACGGGCAATGGCGGTATGCACCCCAGAAGTGTCCCGATCAGGGCAGCTACTTGCCAGCATGCGCACGCACCCGCGAACAGCCCGTTTCATCCCCAAAATATTCCAAAAAGTAACAGAACTAGCCGCCTTTCATCCCCCATCTTTGGCATGATGGCCTGAGTATTCAAATCAAACAGGGGATGACAGGCGATGGCGGTGCTGATACCGGCCTTGGGCAGTTGTGTGGCCCGCATGACCAGTGGTGAACGGCGGGTGGCCGAGCGGCTGGAACA
The DNA here is from genome assembly GCA_021166755.1 of Hydrogenophaga sp. Taxonomy (GTDB): domain Bacteria; phylum Pseudomonadota; class Gammaproteobacteria; order Burkholderiales; family Burkholderiaceae_C; genus Hydrogenophaga; species Hydrogenophaga bisanensis. Next base: position 5,293 of record JAJPEW010000106.1, read on the forward strand.
GAAGCTCGACGCCGACTACCTGCTCTGGTACGACGTGGCCGTCGGCCCCCGGCACCAGCACCCGGACTTTGTCGTCATGCACCCGCGCCGGGGCATCCTGATCCTGGAGGTCAAGGACTTCCGGCTCTCCACCCTCATCCAGGCCAACAAGCAGACCTGGGACATCCACGGCGAGCTCGGCCCCAAGACCATTCCCAACCCGCTGGAGCAGGCCCCTTTGTCCTGGGTAAGACATGCACGTGATCTATCAATATGAAAAAACAGGCTGCTCGTTATAAAGCTGGAATACTTGGATTTCTCGGGGAACTGCGCTGGCTGTTTGGCGCGGGAGTCGGGATGTTAGTTGCTGCCTTGACCGAGACCGAGAGCAATCCTGTTGAGCTGGGGTTTCTGGGGTTGTCTCTTTGGATACATCTGTTTCTTGGCGCGGCTTCGGCGATCTTGGTTGCGATGGTACTCAAGTCGGTTGGAGTTCATGCAGATGAAGACGCTGATGCGGACAGTAGCTCTTGAGTCGTCCCTGAACAACCCCCGGAAGCCGCATAAACACTGGGCTTCTGGGGTGATTGCCGATGGTCGTTTCTCCCAGTTTGATTTCCAATAGGGCTTGTTTTCTGGGAGTTCTGCCGTGCTGTTTGCCTGCCCCGCCACCGACGATTTCTTCCGCTCGCGCATCGACCACATGATCGATCTGCGCCATCCGCTGGCCGTGCTGGCCTCGCGCATGCCCTGGCAGGAGATCGAAGCACGGGTGGCCCAGGTCTTCTCGCGCAAAGGCCGCGCCGGTGTGGCCATGCCCGACCTGGATCTTTTCGGCGAACAGGCGCAGCGCGTTGCCGTTGCCAGCAACGCCGGACGTCCCCGCGTGCCGCTGCGCATCATGATCGCGCTGCTGTACCTCAAACACGCGTTCAACGAGTCCGACGTGGGCGTCGTCGAGCGCTGGGGCGAGACGCCGACCTGGCAGTTCTTCTCGGGCCAGGCGTACTTTGAACACCAGCGCCCCTGCGACGCCAGCACCCTGGTCAAGTTTCGCCAACTGCTGGGCGAAGAAGGCGTGGAAGAGCTGCTGGCGCAGACCATCAACGTGGCTGTTGAACTCAAGCTGATCAAGCCGCAGGAGCTCTCTCGCGTGATCGTGGACAGCACGGTGCAGCACAAGGCCATTGCCCACCCCACCGACAGCCGTTTGCTGGAGACTGCTCGCACCAAGCTGGTGGGGGCGGCCAAGGAGGTGGGGATCGATCTGAAGCAGACGTTTGCCAAGGAAGGCAAGGACCTCAGCCGCAAGGCCGGGCGCTATGCCCACGCCCGCCAGTTCAGGCGCATGTGCCGCGCCATCAAGCGCCAGCGCACCATCGTCGGGCGGCTGCAACGTGAGGTCGAGCGCAAGGCCAGCGCCATCGGGCAGGCCGTACGGGAGGCACTCGCGGAGACTTTGACCAAGGCTGCGCGCATCGTGGACCAGAGCGGCCAGCGCAAAGCCGCCGACGGACAGCGCAAGCTCTACGCCTGGCATGCGCCCGAGGTGGACTGCATCTCAAAGGGCAAGGCCCGAACGCCCTATGAGTTCGGTGTGAAGGTGGGGATTGCCAGCACGCTGAGCGGCAACCTGATCGTGGGGGCCAAAGCCTTCCACGGCAACCCGTATGGCGGCCATACGCTGAACGAGCAGCTTGAACAGGCCACGATCCTGATGCAGGACAGCGCGGCCAAGCCTGCGACGGCGTTTGTGGATCTGGGCTATCGGGGCGTGGATGCAGACAACCCGGAGGTGCATATCGTGCACCGGGGCAAGTCCAAACGGATCAGCGAGCAGGAGAGAAGGCTGCTCAGACGGCGCCAGGCCATCGAGCCGATCATCGGTCACCTCAAAGCCGATCACCGCATGGACCGCTGCCACCTCAAGGGGGAAACTGGCGACCGGCTGCACGCGGTGCTTTGCGCTGCGGGCTACAACATCCGCTGGCTGCTGCGCATGATCGGCAGGAAGGGCATCACCTTCCTGGCGGTGATTTTTTTGTGCCTGCAACAAGCGCGCTCACAGGGGCGGTCTTGGCTGGCGTCTGTCATGGCGCAGCCCTTCAGGACTGCAAAGTCGTGGATATCAGCCCGCCATGCCCCTGACATCCGGCGCTGGCCGGGTGTTGACGTACTGGCCGCTGCTTGAAAATGAATAAATCAGATCCGACGAATTCATGATTGCTTCCCTAAGTTTTTTTGATCTGCTTGCTTATTTTGCCCAGCTATCCTTCAACCCCGTCACCCGGTTGAACACCACTTTCCCGCCCACCCCATGGTCCTGGCGGTCCGCTACAAAGTAGCCGTGGCGTTCGAACTGGAATTTCTGGTCCGGCTTGGCGGCGGCCAGTGACGGCTCCACGTAGGCCGTCACCACCTTCAGGCTGTCGGGGTTCAGCGCGTCCAGGAAGTTCTTGCCGCCCGCGTCGGGTTGCGGGTCCGTGAACAGGCGGTCGTACAGGCGCACTTCGGCGCTCACGCCGTCGGCGGCGCCCACCCAGGTGATGGCGGCCTTGGCCTTGACGCTGTCGGCGCCGGGGGTGCCGCTCTTGGTGCCGGCAATCACTTTGGCGTGCACTTCGGTCACTTTGCCTTCGGCGTCTTTGGCGCAACCCGTGCATTCGATGACGTAGCCGCCCTTGAGGCGCACCACGTTGCCGGGGAACAGCCGCTTGTAGCCCTTGGGCGGCACTTCTTCGAAGTCTTCGCGTTCGATCCACACGTCCTTGCCGATCTTGAACACGCGGTCGGGCGGGGGCGTTTGCCCTTCGGCAATGGCGCTGTGGGGCAGGGCGGGCTGGGTGCAGTCTTCGGTGTAGGCGTCAGAGCCGAACACTTCGGCCCAGTTGGTGAGCACCAGCTTGACGGGGTCGAGCACGGCCATGCCGCGGTGGGCCTTGTTTTCCAGGTCTTCGCGCAGGCAGCCGTCGAGCGTGCTGTAGTCGATCCAGCTGTCGCTCTTGGTCACGCCGATGCGTTCGGCAAACAGCTGGATGGCTTCGGGCGTGTAGCCGCGGCGGCGCAGGCCGACGATGGTGGGCATGCGCGGGTCGTCCCAGCCGCTGACTTTCTTCTCGTTCACCAGTTGCGCCAGCTTGCGCTTGCTGGTGATCACGTAGGTCAGGTTCAGGCGCGCAAATTCGTACTGCCGCGGCGGCGGGGCCTTGAGCAGGCCGCCTTCAATCAGGCGCTCCATCAGCCAGTCGTAGAAGGGGCGCTGGTCTTCAAATTCCAGCGTGCAGATGGAGTGGGTGATCTGCTCCAGCGCGTCCTCGATGGGGTGCGCGAAGGTGTACATGGGGTAGATGCACCAGGCGTCGCCCGTGTTGTGGTGCGTGGCGCGGCGGATGCGGTAGATGGCCGGGTCGCGCATGTTGATGTTGGGCGAAGCCATGTCGATCTTGGCGCGCAGCACGGCGGCGCCGTCGGCGAGCTTGCCGTCGCGCATTTCGCGGAAGCGGGCCAGGTTTTCGTCCGGCGTGCGGCTGCGGAAGGGGCTGTCCACGCCGGGCTTGCCGAAGTCGCCGCGGTTGACGCGCATTTCTTCGGCGGTCTGTTCGTCGACATAGGCGTGGCCGGCGGTGATGAGGTATTCGGCCGCGCGGTACATGAAGTCGAAGTAGTTCGACGCGTAGTACAGGTGGCTTTCCTGCTTGCCGTTGAAGTTGGATTCCCAGTTGAAGCCCAGCCACTGCACCGCGTCGAGGATGGAGTCCACGTACTCCTTCTCTTCCTTCTCGGGGTTGGTGTCGTCAAAGCGCATGTGGCAGACGCCGCCGTAGTCGCGCGCCAGGCCGAAGTTCAGGCAGATGCTCTTGGCGTGGCCCACGTGCAGGTAGCCGTTGGGTTCGGGCGGGAAGCGGGTGCGGATCTTGGCCGGGTCGGGCTGGCCTGCGTCGTGGAAGGCGGCATCACCCGGGCCGCCGCCCCATTGGCGCTGGGCGTAGGTGCCGGTGGCCAGGTCTTTTTCGATGATCTGGCGCAGGAAGTTGGAGACCTTGTGCTCCTCGCCCTCAGCGGCGGCGGAGATGTTGTTTTTGTTGGGGTTTTGGGTGGTGTTGGAGCTCATTGCTGCATTCTAGGGCGGTGCCTCGATCACAGGCAGGACACAGTCTGTGCGTTGGCTTGGGCCAAGGCTCGGAAAGCGGGGCTGATGCGGTCATCTTGCGCGGCACGCTTCCAGAAGCGCATCGCCAGTTCGCGCGCCTGGGGCCACACGGGCAGGGTGTGCACCGTGGGGCGGGGCGGCTGGGCGGCAAAGTCGCGCGGCACCACCTCACCCGCCACCGGGGCGTAGAGCATGGGCAGCATGTCGTAGGCCGGGGCCAGGCGCCAGCGGTGGTCGTGCAGCAGCAGGGACAGGTTGCCGTGGTGGCGGTCGGTGTTGGCAATCAGGGCGCCGTAGGCGTCCAGCAGCACGATGGTGCGCACGTCGTCCGCGCTCAGCCGCTCCGGGCCGGCGCGGTCGGACCGGTGGGCGGTGTCGACCCAGTTGGTGCCTTGGCCGATGTACTGGCGGTCGTACACCTCCAGCGAGACCATGCCGACGCGGCCCTGCGGCGTGCGGTCGAAGCGGCGGCTTTGCAGGAAGACGCGGCCTTGCGCCTGGATGATGTCGGTGACGGCGGCCGGGATGCCGGCGTCGGCCAGGGTCTGCAGGGCCAGGGCTTCGCAGATCAGCAGGTCGCGCCAGCGCTGGCTGGCGGCGCTGTCGTCGGCGGCCGAGAATTTGACCAGCACTGGGTGGCCATCGCGCACGGCGCTGAACTTGGGCTGCTCGCCACCGGCGCTGGAGCCGGCCAGTGGCTGGCCCAGCGCCTGCGTGGCCAGGGCAGGGTACTGGGTGGCCGGATCGGTCACCACCGGGGCGGCGCAGCGAGCGGGGGCGGCCAGGGCCTGGTAGCGGTCGAACGCGGCGGCCCCGACGATGAGGTTGCCGGGCAGGTCTTCACCGGCGTTGACCAGGGCTTTGAGGATGTGGTCGTCGCTCCAGTGGGCGAGGTTGGCGGGCAGTTGCAGGGCGGGGTTCTGACCCACAAAGCCGCGCCCCAGAAAGCCCTCCGGCCGCATGTCGTACAGAAACCAGGGCAGGCTGTCGTGGAAGGCGCTCTGGCCGTGCTCGCGGTCGGCCTCCTCCATCCAGAAGCCGCCCCCGCTCAGCGGGTAGAGCGTGCCGAAGAACTGCACCTGACCGTTGGGCTGCACGGCGTGGATGGGTACCTGCCGGCCCACGCCATCCACCTCACGCGGCAGCAGGTAGCGCCGGGCGCGGGCGGCGCCCACGGCCACCACCTGCCCGCTGGCCAGCAGCGGCGCCAGCAGGCGCGAAGCGGTGGGTTGGCTGATGCCCAGGCGCTGCTGCAACTGGCTGCTGCTGGCATGGCCACCCAAGGTGTGCAGGGCAGACACCAGGGTGGACGACGCGGAAGGGGACTCTGCAGCGGGCATGGAATGGATGTTTGAATGAATTTCAGAATGAATATTTACATTGTGACTTGAAAAAAGTCAATGAAAATCAATGATCTGAAGATGAAAATGGAGTGGATGCCTGCCATTTATGACTGGATAAAATCGATTCGTGCGGGTTGATCTTGCCCGTGGCGCAGCCGTTTGGCGTGCGGGCCCAACCGACGAGGGGCGGGCCGGAACGATCAGGCGGCACGGCTTTTACGGTATGGTTCACATCAACACTTGGTTACGACCCGACTGCCGCTGTATTGCCCTCTGCCGCCATGACCCGAGACAACCCCGACACCATTTCCATGGGAGAAGAAACGTCCCACTGGGAAGCCACCCAGGTAGAAGACGTGTTCTTGCCGACGGTGCGGGTGCAGTTGTCCTGGCGTGACGTGGAGGATGCCGTGGCCAATGGCGCCATCGTGCCGGCCGAGGCGCATTCCCTGTGGGCCACCTGGGCCATGCCCGGCGCTCCCACGCGGGTGGCCAGTGCGCCGGCCTACCCGCCGTCGGGCATGCCCATGCAGATGCCGATCGATCTGCACGACAGCGGTTTTGCCAGCGACAGCGTGTTTGCCAGCACCCGCCAGCGGGGGGATTCGCTGTTCCGCGAGATGCCGGCCGTGCCTGCCCATGGTCAAGGCGGCCGTGCTTTGGCGGGTGGCCTGGGTGCTGCGCTGGGCTTGCTGGCCGGTGTGGGCCTGACCTGGCTGCTGCTGGGCTGAGTGCCTGGTCCAGGCCGGTCTTACTGGCCGAACCGGGGACCGTCGACGAGAAAGGCGGTTTCTTCGGCGGTGCTGGGCCTGCCCAGGGCGGCGTTGCGGTGCGGGAACCGGCCAAACCGGGCCACGATGTCGCGGTGCAGGATGGCGTAGCGCAGGTTGCCCGCCAGCGTGTCCCGCAACGGTGCTGGCGCCTGCTGCTGAAGCACCGTGAAACGGGCCACGCATTCTTCCTGCAGGGCCAGGTCTTCCGCGTGCATGAGGGGCATGTACATGAACAGGCGCCCCACCACGGGCAGCCTGGCGTCCAGCCCCTGCGTCAGGGCATCGGTCACCAGGGCCTGCGCCCGGGCGTCGCCGGCAAAGGCTTGTGGTCGGCCGCGATGGATGTTGCGGGTGAACTGATCCAGCAGCAGCACCAGCGCCAGGCGGTGATGCGGGTCGCTTTCCCAGTCGGACAGACCGCCCTCGATGGCGTGGGTCACATCGGCCGCAAACCGTTGGCGGATGCGCTCGTCCACCGCCGCGCCGCCCTTGAACCAGAGATCGTCCCGGTCGGCGGCGGGCCAGTCGCAGGGCCAGTCGTCTCCCATCCAGAAGCGCAGCACGTCGACGGGCGTGGTTTCCGTGGGAAAAGTCACGTGCGACGAAGGTGCAGCAGGGTTCTTGTTACGCATGGCAACGACTTTGACGAAGCATGAGAAAGAGAGTACCTTGTGCAAGGGTGTAATGCAGGTCAGGGAAACACTACCCCCTGCTGGAGTCAACCATGATGAATTTGCCGAATGTTCTGCGCCCCGCCCGTGTGATGGCACTGGCGGTGGCCTCTGCCGGCGTGTGGGCACTGTCTGGCGTCGCCAGCCTGGCCCAGGCCCGCGACGATGTCTACTGGTCCATCGGCGTCAATTCGCCGGGGGTGTCGGTGGGCGTGACCAACACCCGCCCGGTGGCGGTGTACCCGGCCCCCGTGATCGTGCACAGCCCGCCGCCGGTGGTGTATGGTCCCCCGCCCGTGGTGTATGCGCCGCCGCCGGTGATCTACAGCCCACCTCCGTCGCGCTCGGTGCGGCCGGTGGTGGTGCACCAGGCGCCGGTGGTGGTGTATGGCCCGCCGCCGCATCGCCGCCACTGGGATGACCATCCTGGCCGTGGGCACAAGCACGGTCATCGCCACTGGCGCGATGACGACGACCGCCACGACCGCCGCTGGGACCGTGACGACGACCGTCGTGGTGGTCGTTACTACCAGAATTGATGCGGGTGTCTGACGCCAGCGTGGGCCGCCGTGCGCTCTGCACGGGGCTGGTGCTGGCCGTGGCGGCGCTGGGTGGCTGCGCGCTGGTGCAGCCCGGCCCCCGTACGTTGGAAATCTCGGAAGCGCGGCTGGCCGATCTGGTCTCCCGGCGCTTTCCGCTGGATCACCGCTACCTGGAGATGGTGGACGTATCGCTCTCGCGTCCGCGCCTGCGCCTGCTGCCCCAGGAAAACCGCATCCAGACCGAACTGGACTACACCATGGGCACCGCGCTGCCCGGCACCCGGTCTGTGCGCGGTGTGCTGGGGTTGAGCTACGGGCTGCGCTTTGACCCGGCGGACCGCAGCGTGCGCCTGTCCGAGGTGCGGGTGGAGCGCTTTGATGTGCCCGGCGTGCCGGCCGGGCAAGCCGAGCGCATGAGCCGCCTGGGCAGTGCCGTGGCCGAATCCGTGCTGCAGGACGCCGTGATTCACCGTCTGCGGGCGGACGAGCTGAAGGTGGCCGAAGGCTGGGGCTACGAGCCGGGGGCTTTCCGGGTGGTCCCCGGTGGCCTTCAACTGACCATGACCCCGGTCCGGCGCTGACAGCGTTCAGGCGGCTGACGACGGACCGCCGGCGACCGGGGTGAGCGTGAAGCAGAAGGTGGCGCCCTCGCCGGGCGCCGATTCGGCCTCGATCGTTCCACCGTGTCTTTCGACGATGCGCTTGGATGTGGCCAAGCCGATGCCCAGGCCTGCGAACTCGCCGGGCTGGTGCAGGCGCTGGAAGGGCTGGAACAGCTTGGCGGCGCGTGACATGTCGAAGCCGGCACCGTTGTCGCACACGCAGAACCAGCGCTGGCCATTGACGATCTTGCCGTAGACGCGGATACGGGCCACCGGCTGGTGGGCGGTGTACTTCCAGGCATTGCCCAGCAGGTTCTGCAGCAAGGCCTCGACCAGCAGCGGGTCGGCTTCCGTTGTCAGGCCCGGTTCCACCGTCCAGTCGACTTGCCGTCCGGGGTGCTCTCGGGTCAGGTCCTCGCACTGGCTGCGTGCCAGGTTGCTGATGCTGACCGGGGCGCGCTGCAGTTCGCCGCGCGAGAACTGCGAGAGCTTGAGCAGCCCGTCAATGAGCAGACCCATCTGGCGGCTGGCGCTCATGATGCGCCGCAGGTTGTCCTGCGTGGGCGCGTCAAAGTCGGGGTGGTCTTCCTGGATGGCCTGGGCAAAGCCGTTGATGATGCG
>JAJPEW010000119.1 GCA_021166755.1 Hydrogenophaga sp.
TCGGCTTTCAGGTCACGCTCATCGAAGGAGGCTACAAAGCCTGGCGTGCGGCCCTGGTGGACGACATGCCCCGACTGGCGCAGCGCCTGAATTTCCGCGTGGTCTGCGGCCCCACGGGTAGCGGCAAGACCCGCCTGCTGCAGGCCCTGGCCGGCCAGGGTGCCCAGGTGCTGGACCTCGAAGCGATCGCCTGCCACCGCAGCTCGGTGCTGGGGCACATACCCGGGGTGCCACAGCCCAGCCAGAAAGCCTTCGACCGCCTGATCTGGGATGCCCTGCAGCGCTTCGACCCTGCCCGCCCCGTGTTTGTGGAGAGCGAAAGCAAGAAAGTCGGCAACCTGCGTGTGCCCGACGCCCTCATCGAAGCGATGCGCGGCAGTCCCTGCATCGACCTGCGCCTGCCCGACGAGGAGCGGGTGGCGCTTCTGCTCGAAGACTACGATTTCTTCGTGAAGGACACCGCCCACTTCTGCGAGCGGCTCAAGGCCCTCACCGAGCTGCGTGGACACGCGGTGGTCGACCGCTGGATTGAACAGGTTCAGGCGGGCCAGATCCCGGCGGTGGTGCTGGACCTGCTGGTCAGCCACTACGACCCTCTCTACATGGCATCCATCCGTCGCAACTTCCGGCAATATGACCAGGCGGACGTGATCGCCCTGCCCGACCGCTCAACCACAGCGTTGCAGGAGGCGGCCCGGCAACTCGTCACCGGCCTGGCCTCAGCCGTCTGACCGCATCGTCGACAGTGCCTGCGCCAGATCGGCCTTGAGGTCTTCCACGCCTTCCAGACCGACCGCAAAGCGCACCAGCCCCCCTTTGTGAGGCCAGCGGGTAGCTGAACGGATGGCCGGGACATCGTAGGGAGCGCACAGGCTGATGGGGCCGGCCCAGCTCCACCCCAGCCGGAACAGTTGCAGACGATCACAGAACGAATCCACCTGCGACTGGCTGATTCGCTCATCAAACACCACACTGAACAGGCAGGCCGCCGCCCGCGCATCCCGCCGCCATGCCTCATGTCCGGGTGAGCCCGCCAGCGCAGGATGAAGGACTTGAGCCACCCCCGGCTGGGTCTGCATCCACGTCGCCAGTTCCCGTGTGGCGACATCCTGAGCCTGATAACGCAGGGTCAAGGTGGGCAGGCCACGCAGCACCAGTTCGGCGTCGTTGGCGCCCACGCCCAAGCCCAGACGCATGTGGGTCAGCAAGACCTGCCGGTGCAGGTCTTCATCCACCGTCACCACCGAACCCATGAGCACATCGGCCCCGCCACTGGGGTACTTGGTCAGCGCCTGCATGGACACGTCCACACCGAGCTCGAAGGCACCGAACGCCAGCCCGGCGCCCCAGGTGTTGTCCAGCGCTGAAATGATGGGGCGTGAGCGCCCTTCATTGGCCCGACGGATCACAGCCACCAGCGCCGGAATGTCAGGAAACTCCAGGGTGATGGACCCCGGGGCCTCAATCCAGACCAGGCGCGTGGCCGGCGTGATCTTGGCCGCCAGATCGGCAGGGTCCATAGGGTCGTAGTAGCGATGCTCGATGCCCCAGGCCTTGAGCTCCACACTGGCGAACGCCTTGTTGGGGCCATAGGCGTTGTCGGGAATCAGCAGTGCATCGCCCTGCCGAAGAAAGGCCATGTCCACCAGGGACACCGCAGACAGGCCGCTGGGCGCCAGTACGCAGTAGCGCCCGCCCTCGATGGTGGCGATCCGCTCCTCCAGAATGAAGGTGGTGGGTGTGCCATGGAGACCGTAGGTATAGCCGCTCTTGTCCTTCCAGTCCTGAGTCCGCAAGGCCTGCACATTGGGAAAGAACACCGTGGACGCCTTGTGCACGCCCGGCGCCACCGCGTCAAAGCCATCGGGTGCTCGGTAGGCATGATGGATCAGCTGGGTGGACAAGTCGGTCATGGCAGGGGTTCCAAATGAGGATGATCAATGACAAACGGCCCGCAAACGGGCCGCCATCTTCATGAGAGCAGGTGGTCGGAGAGCCGCAAGCTCATACCTTCCATTTCTCGATCAGTTGCGCCGGGCGCATGCTGTCGTAGCTTTCGAAGGGCTGATGGATCCAGGGGTTGGTCGGCAGAAATTCCACCGAGTAGTCTGGCGTGAACACCGAAACCGCCTTGGTCCAGATCACGGCACTGCGCAACTCGGTGATCGGCTGATAGTGGTTTTTCAGGGTGTCGATCACTGCGCGCAGGGTATGACCCGAGTCCGCCAGGTCGTCGACCAGCAGGACCCGGCCGGCGATCTCGCCTTTGGGCGTCGTGATGTAGCGGGCAATGTCGAGCTGCCCCTGCACGGTCCCGGCATCGGCGCGGTAAGAACTGGTCGACATGATGGCCAGCGGCTTGTCGAAGATGCGCGAGAGGATGTCACCGGGGCGCATGCCGCCACGGGCCAGACACAGGATGGTGTCGAACTCCCACCCCGACTGGTACACCTTGATCGCCAGCTTTTCGATGAGGTTGTGGTACTCGTCGTACGACACGTACAGGTGTTTGCCGTCTTCGGTCAGCATGGGCGCTCCGCGGTGGGGGATGGTGGAATTCTGCAGAAAAACCGGGCCCAGGGTATCAGGCCTGGTACGGATGGCGGATCAGGATGGTGTGATCCCGATCCGGGCTGGTGGAGACGACGTGGATCGGCACGCCGGTGGTCTCCTGGATACGGTCCAAATAGCGCCGGGCGTTGGCCGGCAGGTCCTCGTAGCGTGTGACACCCACCGAAGACTCGGTCCAACCAGGCAGCGTCTCATAGACCGGCTGGCAGCGGGCAATCTCGTCCGCGCCCATGGGCAGGATATCGATCTGCTCGCCGTCAAGTTCGTAACCCACGCAGAGCTTCAGCTCGGGCAGCCCGTCCAGCACATCCAGCTTGGTGATGCAAAGACCAGACAGTCCGTTGACCTGGGCCGAGCGCTTGAGCAGTGCGGCATCGAACCAGCCACAGCGGCGCGACCGGCCGGTCGTCACGCCCTTTTCGGCGCCCACGGTGCTCATGTGCCAGCCCGGTGTGCCTTCCTTCTCCCACTCCAGCTCGGTGGGGAATGGACCTCCGCCCACGCGCGTGCAATAGGCCTTGGTGATGCCCAGAACGTAATGCAACAGGCCAGGACCGACACCGGCACCCGCGGCCGCATTGCCGGCGACGCAGTTGCTGGAGGTGACGAAGGGATAGGTGCCATGATCGACGTCCAGCAAGGTGCCCTGGGCACCCTCGAACAGCAGATTGGCCCCGGCCTTGTTCGCCTCATTGAGCTCGCGCGACACGTCGGCGATCATCGGCTTGAGCTGCTCCGCCTGGGCCATGGCTTCGGCATAGACCGGCTCGAACTGGATTTCGCCATCCTTCATGTAGCCGGCCAGTTTCTCGTCCCAGACCATGTCGGCCGAATGCAGGAAGGTGGTCAGCACATGGTTGTGCAGGGCCAGCAGTTCACGCAGCTTGGCCGCAAAACGCTCGGGGTACTTCAAGTCCTGCACGCGCAATGCGCGGCGGGCGATCTTGTCTTCATAGGCAGGGCCGATGCCTCGACCCGTCGTGCCGATCTTCTCGGTGCCGGCCTTGACTTTGGCCGCTTCGCGGGCGATGTCGATGGCCGCGTGGAACGGCAGGATCAGCGGACAGCCCTCGCTCACGCGCAGGCGCGATCGGACCTCGACCCCGGCCTTCTCCAGACCGGCAATTTCCTCGAACAGCTTGCCCACCGACAGCACCACGCCATTGCCGATGTAGCACTTGACCCCGGGGCGCATGATGCCACTGGGGATCAGGTGGAGCGCGGTCTTGACCCCATTGATCACCAGCGTGTGACCCGCGTTGTGGCCACCCTGGAAGCGCACCACGCCCTGGGCCGTTTCGGTCAGCCAGTCGACCAGCTTGCCCTTGCCCTCATCACCCCACTGGGTGCCCACCACGACCACGTTGCGCCCGGGTTGCACGGCGCTCTTGCTGTTCATCATCTCTGCTGATTCCGATTAGAGGGTTTTGAGGGTCCAGGCTCCGCTGGCGGGGTCTTTGACCAGTTCGCGGTCACACAGGAACTCGTCGACTTCGTGATCGTGGCCTGGCAGCGCACAAACCACGGTCTGTCCCTGCTGGCGCAATTCGGCAATGGCCTGACGCAGGCTGGCGTCGGTGCCCCAGGGCGCCCGGATAGCCGCCACCAGCGGACGGGGCGCGACCGCCGACACCAGTTCCTTGAGATCCAGACTGAATCCGACCGCAGGACGCTTTCGGCCAAAAATGGCGCCGACCTCGTCGTAGCGGCCACCCCGGGCCAGTTCCAGCGGCTCGCCACGTCGGCCACGCGCGAACACGGCAAAGCGCATGCCCGTGTAGTACGCGTAGCCGCGCAGGTCCGCCAAGTCGATGGTGACCGCCATGCCTCTGACCTGACTGGCCAGCCAGGAAAGGCTGTCCAGAGCCTCGTGCAAGGCCAGCGATGGCTGCAAGCGCTGGCGTGCCTCCTCAAGGATCGATGCGTCGCCAAACAGGCGTGTCAGGGTGACAAGATCCCGTTGCACCGTGTGCGGCAAACCCTCGGACAGTGCGGTCAATGCCGACACATCCTTGGCGGCCAACGCCGTATGGATCGACTGAACGCGTGAGGGGTCCAGCGAGACGGGCGCCATGACCGCATCGATCACCCGGACATCGGCCATGTCCAGCTGAAGCCCATCGAGTCCGGCCGCCGCCAGACAGGCCTGGGCCAGCTCCAGCGCCTCAAGATCGGCCTCACGACCGCCATGACCGTAGATTTCGGCGCCGAACTGCAGAGGCTCCCGGCTGGCACCAGGACGGTCCACCCGCGTATGCACCACTGGGCCACAGTAGCACAGGCGAGTGACCCCGAGGCGGTTGAGCAGATGGGCATCAATGCGCGCCACCTGCGGCGTGCTGTCCGCACGCAGCCCCAGGGACCTGCCCGAGAGCTGATCCACCAGTTTGAAGGTGTGCAGATCCAGCGCTTCACCCGTCCCCGTCAGGAGTGATTCCAGGTGTTCCAGGAGAGGCGGCATGACGAGCTCATAGCCGTAGCCCCGGGCCGTATCGAGCAGGCTCCTGCGAAGTTCTTCGATGTGCCGCGCCTCGGAAGGCAGGACATCGGCAATGTGATCCGGGAGAACCCAGGCGGACATGGAAATTCAGGAGGCTGTTAAAAACGTGATTTTACCGGTGAAGTGGACGCAGATCCGCACCCAGATCGGCGGCAGGCTGTCGACCCGCCTGCTCAGCCCCGGCGGTCAGTTGCCGGGCCACCACCAGACCAGCAGGCCCAGTGCCACGGTGACCAGCCCGTAGAAACGGATCTGGCCGTCCTGCAACCTCATCAACTCGGAAAACACACGGCGCCACAGACCCGGCGCGACGAGGGGCAGCAGCCCCTCGAAGACCAACACCAGCGCAAGGGCCGCCCAGAGGACGTCGTCCACCGACGCCGCTGAATCAGCGCTGCGTGGCAGGACTGCTGCCACGCAGGGATTTGAAGAACTCGCTGGACGGATCTACCACCATCACGTCCGACTTCTTGGCGAAGCTGGCCTTATAGGCATCCAGGCTGCGGTAGAACTGCGCGAACGCCGGATCGCGGCCGAAGGCCTCGTTGTAGACGGCGGCCGCCTTGGCATCGCCCTCACCCTTGATCGTCTGCGCCTGCTTGTAGGCTTCAGCCACGATGGTCTCGCGCTGACGGTCCGCCTCGGCACGGATCTTCTCGCCCTCGGCGAAACCGGTCGACCGCAGCTCGTTGGCCACGCGCTTGCGCTCGGCCTCCATCCGGTCATAGACCGAACGGGTGATCGTGTCGGCGTAGTCCACACGCGTGATGCGAACATCCACGACGTCGACGCCCCAAGGCTTCTGTTCGTCGCGCACCGCTTCCAGCACTTCCTTGCGGACATCCGCCATCAGCTGCTCACGCTGGGTGTTCAGCAGGTCCTTGAGGGTGCGCTTGTTGACTTCCTGCTGGAACGAGTTTCGCACCACGCGGTTGAGCTGGAGGGCTCCGGCAGCCTCATTGAGACCCACATTGCGGATGTACGCCTGCGGATCGCTGATGCGCCAGCGCACATACCAGTCGATGACCACGCGCTGCTTCTCGGCGGTCAGCGTGGGTTCCGTGTCGTTGCTCTCCAGCGTCAGCAGACGCTTGTCGATGTAGGACACGTTCTGGAAAGGGGGCGGCAACTTGAAGTTCAGCCCGGGCTCGGTCACCACCTGCTTGATCTGTCCCAGCTGGAACAGCACACCGAACTGGCGCTGGTCGACAACGAACAGCATGGAACTGGCCAGGGCTAGTGCCACCAGAACCGACGAAACGAGAAATCCGATCTTGTTCATGATGAAGTCTTCTCCCTGCGTTTTCAGCGGCTCTCACGCTCACGCGAACGGGCGGAACCAGCCGCACTGCCCGTGGCAGGCGTCGACGGAGAGGTCGACGACGGGGGGGATACGGTCACCGGCGAAGTTGCCGGTGCCACCGCGCCAGCCGACTGGATGATCTTGTCCAACGGCAGGTACAGCAGATTCGATCCGGCCTTCGAGTCCACCATCACCTTGGTCACGTTGGTGTAGATCTCCTGCATGGTGTCGAGGTACATGCGCTCACGGGTCACCTGGGGCGCCTTTTGATACTCCGCCAGCACCGAGCTGAAGCGTTGCGAGTCACCCTGGGCCTGAGCCACGATGCGAGCCCGGTAGCCTTCCGCCTCTTCCAGCAATCGGGACGCGGTACCGCGGGCGCGCGGCACCACATCGTTCGCATAGGCCTCGGCCTCGTTCTTTGCGCGGTCCCGTTCCTGGCTGGCCTTGAGCACGTCGTCAAAAGCCGCCTGCACCTGTTCTGGCGGACGCACCCCGCCCTGCTGGAGGTTGACGCCGGCGATTTCGATGCCCACGTTGTAGCGGTCGAGAATGGTCTGCATGAGGTTGCGCACACGCGGCGCGATCTGGTCTCGCTCCTCGGCCAGGACCGCATCCATCTTCATCTTGCCAACCACCTCGCGCACGGCGGTCTCGGCCGCCTTCACCACGGCGGCATCCGGATCACGGCTCTCGAACAGGAAGGCCCGCGCGTCACTGAGTCGGTACTGCACCACAAACTTGATGTCAACGATGTTCTCGTCCTCGGTCAGCATCGACGATTCGCGAATGCCGGTGGCCGGAACGATGGTGTCCCTGCCCACGTCGACCGAACGCAACTGCGTGACAAAAACGGTTTCATGGCGCTGGACGGGATAAGGCAGTCGCCAGTTGAAGCCTGCGCCGACGGTGCTGTGGTACTTGCCGAACTGCGTGATCACCGCCTGCTGGCCTTCCTGCACGATGAAGAACCCCGTGCCCAGCCAGATCAGCACCGCCACACCGGCGATCAGCCCGACGCCAATGCCCGCCGATTTGGGGCTGGGGTTGAAACCGGGGCTTCCCCCTCCCTGACCACCACCGGATCTTCCGCCGCGACCACCCTGCCCGCTGCCGAGCAAACCGCCGAGCTTGCGATTGAAGTCGCGCCAGAGCTCATCCAGGTCGGGCGGCCCCTGGTTCGGACCACCGGGGCGCTGGCCGCGCTGACCGGAGCGATCCGGCTCATCCTGAGCCTCTGGGCGAGGCCGCTGCTCCGGCGAAACCCCTTCGTCATCACCCCGACCCCAACGTGGATCGTTCAGGTTGAACATGCCCGGCATGCTGCGCTGCAGGCGAAACACCATCCTCTGCAACAGGGTGGCTTGGCTGGCCGGACGATTCATTTGCACATCCATGTGTAAGGATTTCCGTTCAGATCAGTGTCGGATCGATATTTGCCATTGTGCCCAATCACGGGCAACCGTCTTCACCATCGCCCTGATGGCCGCCGGACACAGGGGACTTGTCCTGGGCACTGGCCAGTGCGCGTTCAGCCAGCAGAGCCCGAAGCTCATCGAGGCCGACGCCCGTGCGTGCGCTCAGGAAAATACGAGGCACCTGCTGCCCGCCAAGTTCCACGAAATCGGACAATACCAGAGGCTGTCGGTCAGGTTCGACGGCATCGAGTTTGTTGAAGACCAGAATCTGTGGGATTTCGCCCGCGCCGATCTCCCGCAGGACCTCTTGCACCGAGGCAATCTGCTCCGGGTGTCCCGGATTCGAGGCATCGACCACATGCAGCAGCAGGTCGGCATCGGCGGCTTCCTGCAGCGTCGCGGCGAACGCATTGACCAGCCCGTGTGGCAGATCGCGGATGAAACCGACGGTATCCGACAGGGAAACCGATCGACCGGCCTCACCGAGATACAGCTGCCGGGTGGTGGTGTCCAGCGTGGCAAAGAGCTGGTCGGCCGCGTAAGCCCGCGCCTTGACGAGCGCGTTGAACAAGGAAGACTTGCCTGCGTTGGTGTAGCCCACCAGCGATATGTTGAAGGCGTCCCTGCGCTCGCGCTGGCGACGCTGCGTGGCCCGCTGGCGCTTGACCTTGTCCAGCCGGTCGCGTGTGCGCTTGATGGCATCGCCAATCATGCGACGGTCCAGCTCGATCTGGGTCTCGCCGGGGCCGCCCCGCATGCCAATGCCACCGCTTTGGCGCTCCAGGTGGGACCAGCGTCTGACCAGACGTGTCTGCAGGTACTGAAGCCTCGCCAACTCCACCTGCAGTTTGCCTTCGTGGCTGCGGGCCCGCTGGGCGAAGATTTCCAGGATGAGCAGCGTACGGTCGTTGACCGCCAGGCCCAGATGACGCTCCAGATTGCGCTGCTGGGCAGGGCTGAGCGCCTGGTCGAAAAGCACTTCCGTGGCGCCGGTACTCTCTGCCAGCATGCGAATTTCGTCGGCTTTGCCTGACCCGACAAACAGCGCGGGGTCGGGGGCTCGACGCTTGCAGGCGACCCGACCAGCGACCGAATAGCCAGCAGTCTGAGCAAGCAGACCGAGCTCTTCGAGCTCACTGTCGAAATGTGGCAAACCGAAGTCCACACCAACAAGAATGACCGATGGCGTGGCGGACTTGGACGGGGCGGACTGGGTCAAAAGTATGCGTCAGGCCGCCATCACCGGACCGGTGTGCGGCCCGCTCTCGTGGGCTTGATGATCAGGAGGAAGCCGATTCGTCTTGCTGAGCCACGCTGAACTGGACAGGGCGACCAGGAACGATGGTGGAGATGGCATGTTTGTAAACCATCTGGGTGACTGTGTTGCGAAGCAGAACGACGTACTGGTCAAAGGACTCGATCTGGCCTTGCAGCTTGATCCCGTTGACCAGATAGATCGACACGGGCACATGCTCCCGGCGAAGCTGGTTGAGGAACGGGTCTTGCAAAAGCTGGCCTTTGTTATTGCTCACGATATGCTCCGTGTTCAGATAGAACGGGTTGATAGGACTCGCACAATACCACAGGCGGTCACCCGGTGCGCTGCCGACACCGGGTTCAGGTCTCTTCGTAAGGGTTGTGGGATGTCTTGAACTCGATGCGCAAGGGCGTACCCACCAGGTCGAAGGCCTTGCGGAACCGCCCTTCCAGGAACCGCCGGTAGACCTCCGGCACGTTCTCCAGCGAGTTGCCGTGGATCACGATCACCGGCGGGTTCATGCCGCCCTGGTGGGCGTAGCGCATCTTGGGTCGGTACATGCCTGTCTTGGGCGGCGCCTGGAAGGCCACCGACTCCTGCAGCAGTCGTGTGAGCATGGGCGTCGACATCTTGCGCATCGCAGAGGCATGCGCCTGGGCAATCGACTTCCAGAGCGGACCCAGGCCCTGTCGCTTGCGCGCCGAAATCAGATGAAGCGGCGCAAACTTGAGAAATGACAGGCGGTTCTCCACCTGCCGCTCCACCTGCTCGCGCTGATAGGCATCCACCGCGTCCCACTTGTTGATCGCCAGCACCACCGCGCGACCGCTCTCCAGGATGTAGCCCGCGATATGGGCATCCTGATCGGTCACCCCCTGGGTGGCATCGAGCAGCAACAGGACCACATGCGCGCTCTCGATGGCTTGCAGCGTCTTCACAACCGAGAACTTTTCGATCGCCTCGAACACCCGGCCCTTGCGCCGCAGGCCGGCGGTATCGATGAGCTCGAACTTGCGGCCGTTTCGCTCGAAAGGCACACTGATCGCGTCCCGGGTCGTTCCCGGCATGTCAAAGGCGACCAGCCTTTCCTCGCCCAGCCAGACATTGATGAGCGTGGACTTGCCGACATTGGGCCGCCCAGCCACGGCCAGTCGAATGGTCGCATCCGGCGCCTGAGCTTCGTCCAGATCGCCATCAGCACCGTCATCCTCGGGCAAAGGCAGCATGTCCAGCGCCTTGTCCAGCATGCTGCGGATACCCTGACCGTGTGCCCCGGAGACCGGAAACACCTCGCCCAAGCCCAGCTCGAAGAACTCCACCAGTTGCAAGCCCTGGGTCATGCCCTCGGCCTTGTTGGCCACCAGCAGGGTGGGCTTGCCGAGACGGCGCAAATAATTGGCGATCTCATGATCCTGGGCAGACAGCCCCGCACGTGCGTCCACCACGAAAATCACCACATCGGATTCGGCCACCGCCTGGCGTGTCTGCTTGGCCATTTCCCGATAGATGCTGCCTTCACCGGCATCGGGCTCAAAGCCCCCGGTGTCGATCACGATGAACTCTCGACTGCCTGCCCGTCCATTGCCGTAGTGACGATCGCGCGTCAACCCGGCGAAATCGGCAACGATCGCATCACGGGTGCCCGTCAGACGATTGAACAAGGTCGATTTGCCCACATTGGGCCGTCCGACAAGAGCAATGACAGGCTTCAAGAACAACCTTTCAGGTTTCGTAGATCAACAACCGCCATCATTGTGGCTGCCAGGCGTAGATGCCGCCATTGCGCGTCTGCACGATCAGCGACGGGCCTGCCAGCAAGGGAGCCCCGACGATGGGAGAACCGTCGGTGGACAACCGCGTCATCTCCGATCCATCCTCGCGCGAGACCAGATGCACCAACCCCGACGAGTCCCCGAAAGCCACCACCCTGCCCAAGGCCTGGGGTGCACCCAGATCGCGCCATTTCAGACGGTCATTGGTCCATGCGGGCTCTCCGTTGCTGCGCCGCCAGGCGCGCATCACCCCGTCACCGTCCGCTCCAAACACGAGATCCGCATCGCCATGCACCCCTGCCGGACCGCTGGCCACGCGGGTCCACACCAGGGTGCCGCGGTCGGCATCCACACAACCCACAGCAGCACCATAGGCCCGGACACACAGGTTGCTGCCCTGTCGGCTGAAGGGAGCCACGATGTCCACCAGACGTTCAACCTCATTGGTGCCTCTTGAGGTGGCCACCGTGGCCTCCCAACGGAAGCTGCCGTTGAGCGGATTGAGACCGGTCAGCCTGCCCGACAACCCAGCCACCAGCGTGTCCCCCACTGCGGTCAACACGCCGGGCTGCTGCAGCACCAGTGGCTCGCCAGGGCGTTGCTGCGACCACAGCCGAGCGCCCGTCCGTCCGTCATAGGCCAGGACGGTTCTCTCGCCCGTGAGGACAAACACGCGTTTGCCAGCCACCAGTGGTGTGCTGAAGGCCCGCGCCGGCAACCTGACCCGCCACAATTCACGACCATTGTCGATGGCCACCAGGTCATTGCGGGTCGTCACGACGGCCGCGGTATCCCCGTCGGAACCGACCCCGGTGGTGGCTGGCGCTTCCAGCCGCATGCGCCAGAGCTCGCGCCCTGTCCCAGCATCGATGGAAAACACCTGATTGTCTGCGCCGGCCACGAACAGTCGGCCAGCCGCCACCGTCGGAACCGCTTGACCGGGGACACGCCCAACCTGGGCCGACCACACCAGCTTGGTGCCGATCAACGACGCCACGGGCGGCAGGTTGGCCGGCTTGGGGCGCTCTGCCGTCGACGAACAGGCGGCGAGCAACGCCGCACTGAGCAGCGCCGCCAAAAGTGACCGATAGGGACGCGAGGTCGCTTGTGCCATGTTCAGGGCTCCTTGGACGCGGTCAGGGAGGCCGCAGCCACCCCCAGGGAAGCCAGCTTGACCTCGACCAGTTTGCGGTACGGATTGCGTTCACCCAGCGACTTCCAGGCGCTCTCGAAGTGCTTGCGCGCCTCGTCCGGCTTGCCTTGGGCCAGCAGGATGTCTCCACGACGATCCTCGAACAGCCCCTGGAAGTCGGCGGGCACCTTGCCATCAAGCCGCTTCAGCGCCTGCTCGTGCTGCCCCGCCTCAAGCTCCAGGGCCGCCAGGCGCAAACGGGCCACCGCCTGATAGGCTTCATCGGCCCCCTTGTCCACCACCCAGCTCAACGCCGAGCGGGCAGCATCCTGCTTGCCCTGCTCGTGAAAGGCCTTGGCAGCCAGCAGCGCCCCCTGAGAGGCCTGCGTGGTCGAGCCGAAACCCTCCCTGAGCTTGCCAAGGGCATCTTCCAGCCGCGCCGTATCCCGTGCCTCGGCTGCGCGCTCCAGCTCGTCGTGCAGCACCGCCGCCTTGGTGGACTGGGAACGCTCCCAGTAACGCCAACCATTCCAGGCGGCCATCGCACCGAGCACGATGATCAGGACCCAGGTGATCAGGTTGCCATACTGGGCCCAGAAGTGTTTGATTTGGTCGAGCTGTTCCTGCTCTTCGAGGTCGAGGTGTTTGGCCATGATGTATTGGAGAACTTGCCCGGATTGTATGCAGGGGGCGTTGTACGGTCCGGCTTGGGTCAGTCGGCCTTCAATTCAGAGGCCCAGCCCGTTGCTTCGGACAAGGGACGCAGTCTCTGTTCCTCGGCACCCGGCGCTGCCCGATCACCTCGCAACGGCTTGAGGGCCACCATGCCCTGCTTCAACTCCTGCTCCCCAAAAATCAGGGCGAAACGTGCGCCACTGGCATCGGCCTTCTTGAACTGCGACTTCATGCTGCCCATGCCCTCAGGGCCACCGGCATGCATCAGCACGTTCACCCCCTGCTGCCGCAACTGGCGCAGCAGGCCCATGGCGACAGGCATCGCCGAGACTTCAGGGATCACCGCATAGGCGTCCGGCTGGGGTTGGCCGGGCAGACGTGCCTGCTCCTTGAGCAGTTCAAGAATGCGCTCCATCCCCAGGGCCCAACCCACTGCCGGAGCGGGCTTGCCACCGATCTGGGCAATCAGGCCGTCGTAGCGGCCGCCTGCACACACCGTGCCTTGCGACCCCAGCTGGGTCGTCACAAACTCGAAGACGCTGAGGTTGTAGTAATCCATGCCGCGCACCAGGCGTGGATTGATGCGGTAGGCGATGCCCTGGGCATCCAGCAGGGAACGCAGACGCTGGAAGTGGTCCAGGGATGCCTCACCCAGATAGTCCATGAGACGGGGTGCCGCGTTGACCATTTCCTGCATCGCGGGATTCTTGGTGTCCAGAATGCGCAAGGGGTTGCTGTGGAGGCGACGCCTGGCGTCCTCATCCAGCAAATCGGCATGAGCTTCCAGGTAGGCGATCAACGCCTGGCGATGCGCCTGGCGCTCGGCAGGCTGACCGAGACTGTTGATCTCCAACTCGATACCCGACAGACCCAGAACGGACCACAGATCGCACGCCATGGTGATCAGCTCGGCGTCGACATCCGGCCCTGCAAAACCCAGGGCCTCTGCCCCGAACTGGTGGAACTGGCGATAGCGCCCGCGCTGGGGCCGCTCATGCCGGAACATGGGCCCCATGTAGTACAGGCGCTTGCCTCCGTCGTACAGAAGGGAATGCTCCACCACCGCACGGACGACCCCGGCCGTGTTCTCGGGACGCAGGGTCAGTTGCTCACCGTTGAGGCGGTCTTCGAAAGAGTACATCTCCTTCTCGACAATGTCGGTGACCTCACCCAGACCGCGAACGAACAGGGCGGTCGGCTCAACGATGGGCGTTCTCAGATTGCGGTAGCCATATCGCTGCATGAGCGAACGAAGGGTCTCCTCCAGCCACTCCCAATGAGCAGAAACGGGAGGCGCAATGTCGTTCATGCCTTTGACGGCAACCAGTTTGTCAGCCATGGAAAAGTATCAGTTCAGGCCATCGGGCAGGCACTGGCGCGACGCCAGCACGGGCACGTTCAGGTGCCACTGCCAAATCGCCGTTGGATGTAGTTGTCAACAATTTGCTGGAATTCCTGCGCGATGGCATCACCTCGCAGCGTCATGGCCTTTTCGCCGTCGATGTAGACGGGGGCCGCAGGCGCTTCGCCGGTGCCGGGCAGGCTGATACCGATATCGGCATGCTTGCTTTCACCAGGACCGTTGACGATGCACCCCATGACCGCCACCTTGAGGCCTTCCACCCCGGGGTAGCGGCTGCGCCAGACCGGCATGGAGGTTCGCAGGTAGTCGTCGATCTGCTTGGCCAGCTCCTGGAACACGGTGCTGGTCGTGCGGCCGCACCCCGGACAGGCGGTCACGCTGGGGACGAAAGCGCGAAGACCCAACGCCTGGAGAATCTCGCTGGCAATGACGACTTCCTGCGTCCGGGACTCACCGGGCTGAGGCGTGAGAGATACCCGGATGGTATCGCCAATGCCCTGCTGCAGCAGCACGGAAAGGGCCGCCGTCGAGGCCACAGCCCCCTTGGTGCCCATTCCCGCCTCGGTCAGTCCCAGATGCAAGGCGTAGTCGCAGCGTCTGGCCAGCTCCTGGTAAACGGCGATCAGGTCCTGCACGCCGCTGACCTTGCACGACAGCACGATGTTTCGGCCATCCAGCCCGATGGCCTCGGCCTTGGCTGCTGAATCGAGCGCGGATGTGATCAGCGCCTCATACATCACCTGGCGAGCATCCCATGGCTGAGCCCTTCGGGAGTTTTCGTCCATCAGGCGGGCGAGCAGGTCCTGATCGAGACTGCCCCAGTTCACCCCGATGCGGATGTGCTTGCCGAGTCGCGCGGCGATCTCGACCATCTGGGCAAACTGGCGATCGCCCTTCTCGCCCTTGCCGACGTTGCCCGGATTGATCCGGTACTTGGACAGGGCTTCCGCACAGGCGGGATGGTCGGTCAGCAGCTTGTGTCCGTTGTAGTGGAAGTCACCGATCAGCGGGACCGGAATACCCATCCGATCCAACTGCTCGCGAATGTAGGGCACCGCCCTCGCTGCTTCATCGTTGTTGACGGTGATGCGCACCAACTCGGAACCGGCCTGGGCGAGCTCCTTGACCTGGATCGCGGTAGCGATGGCGTCGGCCGTGTCGGTGTTCGTCATCGACTGCACGCGCACCGGTGCATTCCCACCCACGGTCACCTGGTGGCTTCCCCAGGAAACCACGCCCTGACGCGTGCGGCGCGCAGCGGCCACGCCCAAAGGGATCGGCGAAGCGGCTGCCAAGGGGGCCATGTCCTGATTGTCCAGAGACGCCATCGTTACTTCACCTCGAAGCGGGCCACGCTGTTTCGGGTCATCGGCGCGGTATCCAGAAGCTGGCCCCGGACCACCACGTCCACCTGATCGGCACGGCCAACCACCACCGAGTACGGGGGAGCACTGGAAAAATCCAGCACATCACCGGCAAGCATCATGCGCTTGACCACCACCGCTCCGCTGCCATTGACCACCTCCACCCACGAATCGCCTCTGGCTTTCAGCACCAGAAGCTGACCAGCGGTCTTCGCCTCAGGCGTCGGCGCCTCGGCCTCCTGAGGCGCGCCGCTGGTCGACACGGAAGGCGGCGACGACACGGACGCATCCGGCGCAGGGGCAGACGGCAGCAGGTCCGGCTGAGCCGGTGCCGCAGCGTTCGGGGAAACTGGAGCGGACGTCACAGACTCGACGACCACGGAGGGGGTGGAACCCGGCGTCTGCGTGACGGTCGCTTCACCACCGGACCGCTGAAACCAGCCAGACCAGCTCGACGGATCAGGCAAGAGCACCACCACTGCTGCCGCGAGCACCAGAAGCCCAGCGAGCCCCATGACCCAACGCGAACCCGAACCGGAACTGCCACCGCCAGTCTCGGGTGGCGGGGTCCTGAAGGGCGCGCTGATGGCCTTGGGGAACTGGCTCAGGTGAGGCTCTTCCGGCTGGGGAATTTCCTCCAGCACCGGCGCGGGATCCACCTTCAGGTGCCGGCAGACACTCGACGCCAGGGCACGGGCGAACGTCAAGTCGGGCAGATCGTCATAGCGGCCCGCCTCAAGCAGCTCAAGCTTTCGCACCGGCACCTTCAGCGCAGCCGCCAAGGCGGCTATGTGCAATCCCGCAGCCTCCCGGGCTTGCCTCAGACGCACAGGTGGCGAACCGGCAGTATCACTCATTGAAGGCTCCACGCCGGTAGGCGGCCCACTCGGGCGACTGTGGGAAACGGCGCCCCAGCTGCTGGGCCAACTGTTCTGCGGCCGTGCGTTCACCCAGGCGACGCTCGATGCGGATGCCCAACCAGAGGGATTGGGCATTGGCCATTTCGGAGTTGTTCAGCCGCCGGGCATAGAACTGCGCCTTCACGTCGTCGCCCCGGCGGTGAATCAGGTTCGCGAGGTTGTACGCGGTCACAGGATCGGCTGGGTCCAGCTCGTAGGCACGGGCCAGGGTGCCCTCGGCCTCGGGCAGTTGCCCCATGTTGATCTGGCAGACGCCCTTGAGCTTGAGGGTCTTGGCCTGTCCGCCGTAGGTCGGGCTGGCCAATGCGCGCGCGAAGAGATCTATCGCCTGCTGGTGACGCCCTTGACGGCACTGGAACCAGCCATAGTTGTGCAAGGCGTCCGGGTCGCGCGGGTTCAACTGCAATGCCCGCTGAAAGCTCTCTTCGGCCAAGCGGTTGTCGTTGAGCCTCATGTAGACCAGCCCACGCAGCACGTAAGCAGGACCAAACGTCGGATCCGCAGCCACCGCCTGCTTGATTTCATCAAGGGCGACGGTGGTTTTCCCCTGCTCGAAATAGCCGCTCGCAAGCTCGATACGCAGCCGGGCGCGCTTGCGGGCTTCCGGTTCGTCCGATTCGGTCATCGGTTCGGCGGAGGGACCGCTCACCGGGCTGCCAGCCCCTGTTGCACAGCCTGCCAGCACGGAAGCGATCAGCAACCCGCCGAGGACAGCGGTCATCCGTGACCACGGTGACATCGGGCGCCGCGGCTCAGTGGCGTGGGGTGAAACAGGGGTCATGCAGGATCCTCCTCGTTGCGGGAATGGCGAGCCAGTGGAACCACCCGGATCGGGTGAACGGAATCAACACGTCGCTGGGCAAGTCGCCGGGCGGCGTTGGTGCGATCCAGTACATCGCCTGCGAGCTGACCACAGGCTGCGTCGATATCGTCTCCCCGGGTTCTTCTGACCGTGGTGACGATGCCACCCTCATTGAGGATCTGACCGAACCTGAGAACGACCGGGCGGGGTGAGCACTTCAGACCGGAGTCCGGAAACGGGTTGAACGGAATGAGGTTGACCTTGGCCGGCACCCCCCTGCCCGCATGCTGGCGCAGCAGCGCCAGCAATTCCCGGGCGTGCTCGGGCTGATCGTTGACGCCATCGAGCATGCAGTATTCAAACGTGATGAAGTCCCTGGGGGCAGCCGGCAGATAGCGCAGACAGGCGTCCAGCAATTCGGCGATCGGATACTTCCTGTTCAGCGGAACCAGCACGTCTCGCAAGGCGTCGTTGGTGGCATGCAGCGACACCGCCAGGGCCACCGGACAATCCTTGGCCAGGCGATCGATCATTGGGACGACACCCGAAGTGGAAACCGTCACACGACGGCGCGAGAGGCCGTACCCATGATCGTCCAGCATCACCCGCAGCGCAGGCACAAGTGCGCCATAGTTCTGGAGCGGCTCGCCCATGCCCATCATGACCACATTGGTGATCACCCGATCGGCTGTGCCCAGGTGACGACGCAGGTAGTGCTCGGCATACCAGAGCTGAGCCAGGATCTCACCGGTGGTCAGGTTGCGGGAAAAGCCCTGATGTCCGGTGGAGCAGAAACGGCAACCGACGGCACAACCCGCCTGCGATGACACGCACAAGGTGCCCCGGTCGTCCTCCGGGATGAAAACGGTTTCGACGGCATTGCCGTCGCCCACGTCAAAGAGCCATTTGATGGTGCCGTCGGCCGAATCCTGCCTGGAAAGGACCGGCAGTCCGGAGACGGAGCAGACCGATGGAAGCTTCTCGCGAAGGCTCTTCGCGAGGTCGGTCATTTCTTCAAACCGGGATGCACCCTTCTGGTGGATCCAGCGAAACAGCTGGACGGCGCGGAAGCGCTTTTCGCCCAGCTGTTCGCAAAAGCCGGCCAAGCCCTCGAGATCGAAGTCGAGCAGATTGACCGTCATGACATGGCGTTCGCGCAGATCAGCGCGAGTACACGTTCATGCCGGGGAAGAAGAAGGCCACTTCCACGGCTGCGGTTTCGGGAGCATCGGAGCCATGGACGGCGTTGGCGTCGATGCTGTCGGCGAAGTCGGCGCGGATGGTGCCGGGGGCTGCCTTCTTGGGGTCGGTGGCACCCATCAGGTCACGGTTCTTCAGGATGGCGCCTTCGCCTTCGAGCACCTGGATCATCACCGGGCCGGAGATCATGAAATCCACCAGATCCTTGAAGAAAGGACGCTCCTTGTGGACAGCGTAGAACTGCTCGGCCTCACGGCGCGACAAATGGGCCATGCGGGCAGCCACCACCTTGAGGCCGGCGGCCTCGAAACGGGCGTAGATCTGGCCGATCACGTTCTTGGCAACGGCGTCGGGCTTGATGATGGACAGGGTACGTTCGATGGCCATGGTATTCCTTGGAATTGTGTGAGTAAAAGTGGTTCCTTGCGAGCTTTCGCAAAGCTTGCGATTCTACAACGGCGACAGGTTTTCCCGTGTTCAGCGACCGGGACCCCGACCGCCCTGACGACGAGGCCCGGGAGGCCGGCGACCCTCCTGGTCGCGCTGTCGCTGCAAGGCATCCTGGCCGATGTAACCATAGGAGGTTTTCATCGGATCGGGCTGCCCCGCGGGCTTTCCGGCCGGCTTGCCAGCACCCCGGCCACGGGCAGTGCCTGCCGGCGCAGAACGATCCCCTCGTCCTCTGGAGGCCACAGGCCCTCTACCCGTGCCAGGCCTGGCCGGCGCCACAGGTGGCTGGGCGGGCATGCCCGCAGCCGCAGTCAGCCGAGCGATGTCCTGAGGGCCCAGTTCGACCCACGCGCCGCGCTTCAGACCACGGGGAAGCACCATCGCTCCGTAACGGATACGAATCAGGCGGCTGACCGCATGACCGACCGCCTCGAGCATGCGTCGGACCTCCCGGTTGCGGCCCTCGGCAATGGTGACCCGGTACCAGCAGTTGGCCCCGTCACCGCCACCGTCCTCGATGGAGCCGAACTGCGCCATGCCGTCGTCGAGCTGGACGCCATCGAGCAGACGGCGTTTCTCCTCGTTGGACAGGGCGCCAAGCACCCGCACCGCATATTCGCGCTCAAGCCCGAAACGGGGATGCATGAGCCGGTTGGCCAGCTCACCCGAGCTGGTGAACAGCAAGAGACCTTCAGTGTTCAGATCCAGTCGTCCGACGGATTGCCACTTGCCGTTCTGCAATCTGGGCAGCCGGCGGAACACGGTCGGGCGATTCTGGGGGTCGTCATGCGTGACCACCTCGCCAGCGGGCTTGTGATAGGCCAACACCCTTGGGGGCGGTGGTGCAATGCGAACACGCACCGGCTTGCCGTTGACCTTGATGCTGTCCCCATACTGGATCCGCTGGCCCACGTGAGCAGGCTCGCCATTGACCGAAATCCGCCCCTCCAGAATCATCTGTTCCATTTCCAGCCGCGACCCCATGCCCGCCTGAGCCAGCACCTTGTGCAGCTTGGGGGAGTCCGCCTGCGGCGCAAGGACACGCTTGAGCGGCCGCGCGTCGCCCTCCTGCTGCGCATCGAACTCGCCGCTGACCACCTCTTCGAAGCTTAGAGCCTCCTCGTCTGGAACCCCAGATTCAACAGGCTTGGCTGAGTCAGCCATCTCAGGCTTGCGCGGGGTTTTCTTGGCCGGGTTCATCGTTTATCAGGCTCGGTTGTTCGGCTGGGCCGGGAGTATGGTGTTCTTCGCTGGCGGTATCAACGGGATCTGCTTCTCCCTCCACGGGCTGCAGAGAAGACGACAATGCTTCGAAATCCAGCCGATCCAGCGCGGACTCCTGCACGTCACCGCCTTCGAGCGGAGGCAGCTGATCAAGGGACGACAGCCCCAGATCGTCCAGGAACTGCCGGGTGGTGGCAAACAGGGCCGGGCGGCCCACGGTTTCTCGATGACCGATCACTTCAACCCAGCCCCTGTCTTCCAGTTGCTTGAGAATGGCCGAGTTGATGGTGACCCCCCGGATCTCTTCCATGTCGCCACGGGTGACGGGCTGGCGGTAGGCAATGATGGCCAGTGTCTCCATCGTGGCCCGGCTGTACCGCGGCGGCTTCTCCGGGTGAAGACGGTCCAGGTAGGGTCGCAGCTCCGGCCTGCTCTGGAATCGCCACCCGGTAGCGACTTTCACCAGCTCCACGCCGCGATGCGTCCACTCGGCCTGAAGCTCGGTCAGCAGGCGCTTGAGGGTGTCCGGAGAAACCTCGTCGTCAAAAAGCGTGCCCATGTCCTTCAGGGTCAATGGCTGCTGGGCACAGATCAACGCGGTTTCGAGGACGCGGCGGGCATCCGAGGTATTCATCGCGATGGACAGTTGAGTGGGGAGCAGGGCCTAGGTTCCGGCAGTCTGCGGACGCCGCCCGGTGGGCTGACAGGCCATGGGTGCGCTTCCGACAAAGTGCCTCAGCGCAGTTCTTCCCCATTGTAGCGGAGCCCTGCCGCATCCACTGCCTGCATCAGATCCGGCGGCAACCCCCACTCGAAAGCCAGCGGCTCCCCGGTGACCGGATGCCGCAGCGCCAGCCGGAACGCATGAAGCGCCTGCCGGGCCAGACCCCATTGGGGGCGCCCCCCGTACAACACGTCTCCCACGAGAGGATGCCCCAGCCAGGCCATGTGCACACGGATCTGATGGGTCCGACCGGTATGAAGCCGACAACCCACCAGACAGGCCTGATCGTTGCTGCCGAGCATGGTCACCGTGGTTCTGGCCTGTTTGCCATCGGGTACCACCGCCATTCGCAGGCGATTGCGTGGATCCCTTCCGATCGGCTGCTCGACGTCGACGACCTCTTCGCGACGCCACGGGGCATGAGCCAGGGCCAGATACTGCCGCCCGACTTCACGGGCAGCGATCGCTTTGACCAAGGCGTCCACCGCCAGCCGTGACTTGCCGACCAGCATCAGGCCCGAAGTGTCTTTGTCCAGTCGGTGCACGATGCCTGCCCGAGGGAGGGAGGCAGCGGCGGCATGGTACGCCAGAACTCCATTGAGCAGGGTGCCACTCCAGTTGCCTGCCGCCGGATGCACCACCAGTCCGGCAGGCTTTCGGATGACCAGCAGGTGTTCGTCCTCATAGGCCACGTCCAGCGCGATGGACTGGGGCACGAAGGCCTGCGCCTGCAAGGTCGGCCGCAGTTCGGCCGTGAGCAGCTCGCCCACGGAGACCTTGCTCGCGGGCTTGATCAGCGGGTTTCCGGCACGGGAAACCGCACCGCTGGTGATCAGCTGCTGGAGGTACGATCTCGAAAACTCGGGAACCAGCGCCGCCAGCACCTTGTCCAAACGCTGGCCGTGCCATTGAGCGGGCACGGGACACACCCGCGTCTCGGGATCGGCCAAAGCCGGATCCTGTGCATCGACCTCGTCTTCTGGCGCTTCCTGAGCTGCCATACTCGCAGGGTCGGTCGATATAATTTCAGATGGCAAGAATCGATATTCCCGTTGAAAAGGTGAGCGAGTGATGCGTATGTCCAGATTATCGTCGGTCCCACTCGCGCTGGTTGCCGCGGCGGTGTTGCTGCAGGGTTGCAGCAGCACGCCAAAGGACGAGACGGCCAACTGGAGCCCCAACAAGATTTACAGCGAAGCGCAGGACGAGCGCAACTCCGGCAACTTCGACAAGGCGGTGGTCCTGTACGAGAAGCTGGAAGGCCGCGCGGCCGGAACGCCCCTTGCCCAGCAGGCCCAGCTGGACAAGGCCTTCACCCACTACAAGGCGGGTGAGCAGGCCCAGGGTCTGGCGGCCATCGACCGCTTCATCAAGCTGCACCCCGCCAGCCCGGCGATGGACTATGCGCTCTACCTCAAGGGCCTGATCAATTTCAACGACAACCTCGGACTCTTCGGCTCCCTGTCCCGCCAGGATCTGTCGGAGCGGGACCAGAAAGCGGCCAAGGAGTCTTTCGAGTCCTTCCGCGAGCTGGTGACCCGATTTCCGGACTCACGCTACTCGGCCGACGCACGTGCGCGGATGACCTACATCATCAACTCGCTGGCGCAATACGAGGTTCACGTCGCCCGTTACTACTTCACGCGCGGCGCCTATGTGGCCGCGATCAACCGCGCCCAATCGGCAGTGGCCGAGTATGCCGATGCACCCGCCCTCGAAGAGGCGCTCTACATCCTGGTGCGGTCATATGATGCGTTGGGCATGACCGAGTTGCGTGACGATGCCCGTCGTGTCCTGACCGCCAGCTACCCTCGCACGGAGTACCTGTCGGGCGGATTCAAGCAGCGCGACGAACCTTGGTGGAAGCTCTGGTGACCGGCCAACTGTCAGGGGAGCGCAAACGCTGACTTTCGCCGCCGGCTCCAGAATGTGTGCCTCAGACACCACACAGCGGTCCCGTGAGGACATGGAGTCCGGGGGAAATGTCAACTTTTGGCTACCATCACGGTAGTTACTCCTCATCACCAGACATCCCCTGACATGACCAAAGGCTATCGCATCACCGCATCCACCGGGATTCACCGCGGGGATCGCGACTACCAGCAAGACCAGGTCTGCCTGCTGCATCACGCCCGCAACCCAGGGTGCCTGCTGGCCGTGGTGGCCGACGGCATGGGTGGTCGCAGCGGTGGCCGCAAGGCGTCTGATCAGGTCATGCTCACGGCCCGCCAGCTGTTTGAGCGCTATGACCCGGAAACGGACGATCCCTCAAGCATGCTGCGGCAGATCGTTGAGGAATCTCATCTGGTGATCAAGTTGACCGCCGTGTCGGCCGAACAGGAACCCCACAGCACCATCGCCGCGTTTCTGATCAACCCGGGTGGTGACAGCCACTGGGTTCATGCCGGTGACTCCCGCATTTATCACTTCCACAACGGACGAATGGTGTTCCGGACCATGGACCACTCCTACGTGCAGACCCTGGTCAACCAGGGCGAGATCACCGAGGAGGAGGCACTGGATCATCCCCACTCCAACATCCTGATGGGATGCCTGGGGACCGACAACGATCCACCGGTCGATCTTCACGTGGTTCCGAAGCTGGCTCCCGGAGATGCCCTGCTGGCCTGCAGCGACGGGGTGTGGCACTATTTCACGCCAGAGGAGCTCTCCAGCACGATTGCCATGCTCACGCCCAGAGAGGCCTGCGAGTTCCTGATCCAGAAAGCACGCACCCGCGCCAAGGGCATGGGCGACAACCTGTCGCTCGTGATCGTCAAGCTAGACCCCCTGAACTGAGCCAAGGACCATAAGGTACCTGCAGATCCGGCTTCTGGGTCACACTGGCTCAGCTCAAAGAGCCATTCAGGTCAGCCCCGTGTCAACCGCACGATGTTCGAGGCTGAGGTATTCCTCTGACTGCATCTCACCCAGTCGGGATACCGTGCGAGGAAACTCGTGCGACATCGGGCCTTCGAGATACAGCTGCTCAGGCGGCACAGCCGCCGACATCACCAGCTTCACGCGGCGGTCGTAGAGCACGTCGATCAGCCAGGTGAATCGCCGAGCTTCCGAGGCCTGACGAACGGCCATCTGGGGCACGTTGGACAGCATCAGCGTGTGGAACTGCGTGGCGATTTCCAGATAGTCGTTCTGCGATCGGGGACCACCGCAGAGCGTGCGGAAATCAAACCAGATGACCCCGCCAGCACGTCGGATGGCCCGTATCTCCCGGGACTCGATCTGCATCACCGGATCCTGGTCATGCGCTTCCGCCAGTTGGGTGAACGTCTCTTCCATGGCGGCGTCGGCAGCCTCGCCCAGCGGGCAGTGGTACAGCTGGACATGGGTCAGCGTACGCTGACGGTAGTCCGTGCCGTTGTCCACGTTGATGATCTCCAGCCGCTGCTTGAGCAACTCGATGGCAGGGAGAATCCGGTCGCGATGCAATCCGTTCGGGTACAGGCCATCGGGGTGGAAGTTGGAGGTGGTCACGAAACCAACGCCCGCCTTGAACAAAGCGTCCAGCAGCCGGTGCAGGATCATCGCGTCGGTGACGTCGGCCACGTGGAACTCGTCGAAGCAGATGAGCTTGTAACGCTTGGCGATACGTCTTCCCAGTTCGTCCAACGGATTGACCGTGCCCTGCAGCTCGCGCAACTCGCGGTGCACCTCGCGCATGAACTCGTGGAAGTGCAGCCGCGTCTTGCGCCGGATCGGAACCGCGTTGTAGAAGCAGTCCATCAGGAAGCTCTTGCCGCGCCCCACCCCGCCGTACATGTAGACCCCTCGCGGGATCTCGGGTTTGACGAACATCTTCTTGAGCGCATTGGAGCGCTTCTGCTTGTAGTTCGTCCAGTCGACGGCACACCGCTCCAGCGCGGCAATGGCGCGTTGCTGGGCGGGATCGGTGGTGTAGCCACGCTCGGCAAGCGTGGCGTCGTAGGTGGCGCGGACCGACAAGGGCTGTTCCCGATCAGAAGTTCAGGGTGCGCTTGTCCACCGCCAGCGCGGCTTCCTTGGTCGACTCGGAGAGCGACGGGTGCGCGTGGCAGATGCGGGCGATGTCCTCGGCGGATGCCTTGAACTCCATTGCCATCACGGCTTCAGCGATCAGCTCGGACGCCATCGGGCCGATGATGTGCACCCCCAGGATTTCGTCGGTCTTGGCATCGGCCAGGATCTTAACGAAACCGGTGGTGTCGCCCAGCGCGCGGGCACGGCCATTGGCCAGGAAGGGGAACTGGCCAGCTTTGTAGGCCACACCCTCGGCCTTGAGCTGCTGCTCGGTCTTGCCGACCCAGGCGATCTCGGGGCTGGTGTAGATGACCCAGGGAATGGTGTTGAAGTTGACGTGACCATGCTGGCCGGCCATGCGCTCGGCCACCGCCACGCCCTCTTCCTCGGCCTTGTGGGCCAGCATCGGGCCGCGCACCACGTCACCCACAGCCCAGACGCCGGGCAGGTTGGTGCGGCACTCGTCGTCCACCACGATGGCACCGCGCTCGTCGAGCTTGAGACCCACGGCGTCGGGGTTCAGGCCAATGGTGTTGGGCACACGACCGATAGACACGATCAGCTTGTCCACGTCCAGCGACACGGCTTCGCCCTTGGCGTTGGTGTAGGCCACCGACACGCCCTTCTTGCCGTTCTTGACTTCGCTGATCTTCACGCCCAGCTCGATCTTCAGGCCCTGCTTGGTGAACACCTTCAGGGCTTCCTTGGCCACGCCCTCGTCGGCCGCGCCCAGGAAGGTCGGCAGCGCTTCAAGGATGGTGACTTCGGCGCCCAGACGACGCCACACCGACCCCATTTCCAGGCCGATCACGCCGGAGCCGATCACGCCCAGCTTCTTGGGCGTGGCGCCCACGCGCAGCGCGCCGTCGTTGGACAGGATGTTGACCTCGTCGAACTCGGCGCCCGGCAGTTGGCGGGCATTGGAGCCGGTGGCAATCACCACCTGCTTGCCGCTGATGACTTCCTCGGCAGCACCGGCAACCTTGATCTGGTAGCCGCCCTCGGCGGCGGCCACGAAGGAGCCACGGCCGTGGAAGAAAGTGACCTTGTTCTTCTTGAACAGGTACAGGATGCCGTCGTTGTTCTGTTTCACGACGCCGTCCTTGCGGGCGATCATCTTGGCCACGTCCATTGTCACCTTGCCGGTGCTGATGCCGTGGTCGGCAAAGTGGTGGTTGGCGTGCTCGAAGTGCTCGGACGACTGCAGCAGCGCTTTGGACGGGATACAGCCGACGTTGGTGCAGGTACCGCCAGGAGCGGGGCCACCAGCGGCGTTCTTCCACTCGTCGATGCAGGCCACCTTGAAGCCCAGTTGCGCTGCGCGGATGGCGGCGATGTAGCCGCCGGGGCCGCCGCCGATCACGACGACATCAAATGCTTGGGACATGTTCTTTTCCTGTGAGGTTGGACAAACGCCCCCGAAGGGGCGTTGATATCAAGGCTTGGCCGATCAGATGTCGAACAGCAGGCGGGCCGGATCTTCCAGCGCTTCCTTCATGGCCACCAGACCCAGGACGGCTTCGCGGCCGTCGATGATGCGGTGGTCGTAGGACATCGCCAGGTAGTTCATCGGGCGGATGACGATCTGGCCGTTCTCCACCACGGCGCGGTCCTTGGTGGCGTGCACGCCCAGGATGGCCGACTGCGGCGGGTTGATGATGGGCGTCGACAGCATGGAGCCGAAGGTGCCGCCGTTGGAGATGGAGAAGGTGCCACCGGTGAGGTCGTCCAGACCGATCTTGCCATCACGGGCCTTCTGGCCGAACTCGGCAATCTTCTTCTCGATGTCGGCAAAGCTCATCTGGTCGGCGTTGCGCAGAATCGGCACCACCAGACCACGCGGCGAACCGACAGCGATACCGATGTCGAAGTAGCCGTGGTAGACGATGTCGTTGCCATCGACCGAGGCGTTGAGCACCGGATACTTCTTGAGCGCATGCACGGCGGCCTTGACGAAGAAGCTCATGAAGCCGAGCTTGACGCCATGTTCCTTCTCGAACTTCTCCTGGAACTTCTTGCGCATCTCCATCACGGGTGCCATGTTCACTTCGTTGAACGTGGTCAGGATGGCGTTGGTGGCCTGCGACTGCAGCAGACGCTCGGCCACGCGGGCGCGCAGGCGGGTCATCGGCACGCGCTCTTCCGGACGGTCGCCCAGGTCAGGAGCCACGGTAGGCACCTGCGGCAGTACCTTGGTCGGCGCACCGGTCGGAATGGCCACCGGCGCAGCGACGGCCTTGGGCGCCGAAGCGGCAGCCAGCACATCGCCCTTGGTCACGCGACCGTCCTTGCCGGTACCTGCGACCGAGCCGGGCGCCATGCCGGCATCAGCCATCAGCTTGGCAGCCGCCGGCATCGCCACGCCGGCCTTGCTGGTGGATGCGGCAGCGACGGCCGGGGCGGCCGCTGCCTGCGCAGGAGCTGCAGCGGCAGGCGCTGCAGCAGCCACCGGAGCAGCGGCACCGGCCACGGCGGCGGTGTCGATCTTGGCGATGACCTGGTCGGCGGCGACGGTGGCACCGTCACCCTGCACGATCTCAACCAGCACGCCACCGGCAGGTGCGGGGCACTCGAGCACGACCTTGTCGGTCTCGATCTCGATCAGGATTTCGTCGGCGGCGACAGCCTCGCCGGCTTTTTTCTTCCACTGCAGCAGGGTGGCTTCGGCCACGGATTCGGAGAGCTGCGGAACCTTGACTTCTACGATTGCCATGTTTGGTCTACCTGTATGGTTTCGAGGGGCGTGGCCCAGGCAGTGTCCCGGCCAGCGGCCGGGACGCAGGGCTCACAACACCGGATCGTTCATTTGGTGAGGATGAAGCCCTTGAGCTTGGCGAAGGCCGCTTCGATCAGGGCCTTCTGCTGGTCCTGGTGCAGGTGGGCGTAACCGACCGCCGGCGAGGCGGAGGCGGCACGACCGGCATAGCCCAGCTTCTGGCCATCGAGCATGTTCTCGTGGATCTGGTGCTGCACGAAGAACCAGGCCCCCTGGTTTTGCGGCTCGTCCTGGCACCAGACGATGTCGGTGGCGTTCGGGTACTTCTTGATCTCGGCGCCGAAGGCCTTGTGCGGGAACGGATAGAGCTGCTCGACGCGGATGATGGCCACATCGTCGGCACCCTTTTCCTCACGCTTCTTGACCAGGTCGTAGTAAACCTTGCCCGAGCAGCAGATCACGCGCTTGACCTTGTCGGCCTTCTTGATCACGGCCTCGTTGTTCTCGGGGATGACCGTCTGGAAGCCGCCCTTGATGAACTCGGACAGCGGAGAAGTGGCATCCTTGTTGCGCAGCAGCGACTTGGGCGTCATGATGACCAGCGGCTTGCGCAGGTCACGGATCTGCTGACGACGCAGCACGTGGAAGATCTGGCTGGCCGTGGTCGGCTGCACGATCTGCATGTTCGTGTCGGCGGCCAGCTGCATGAAGCGCTCCAGGCGGGCCGAGCTGTGCTCCGGACCCTGGCCTTCGTAGCCGTGCGGCAGCATCAGCGTGATGCCGTTGACGCGGCCCCACTTTACCTCGCCGGAGGCAATGAACTGGTCGATGACGACCTGGGCACCGTTGGCGAAGTCACCGAACTGGGCTTCCCAGATCACCAGGGTGTTGGGATCGTTCGATGCGTAGCCGTATTCGAAGGCCAGCACGGCCTCTTCGGACAGGATGGAGTCGATCACCACGAACGGGGCCTGGTTGTCAGCCACATTCTGCAGCGGCACATAGGTGCCTTCGCTCCAGCGCTCACGGTTCTGGTCGTGAATGACGGCGTGACGGTGGGTGAAGGTACCCCGACCGCAATCCTCACCCGACAGGCGCACCGGGTAGCCACTGGCCACCAGCGAGGCGAAGGCCATGTGCTCGCCCATGCCCCAGTCGACATTGATTTCACCGCGGCCCATGGCGGCACGGTCGTCGTACACCTTCTTGACGAGCGTGTGGGCATTGACCGTGGCCGGAATCGTGGTGATCTTCTCGGCCAGCCGCTTCCATTCGGTGAGCGGAATGGCGGTATCGGCCTGGTCCGTCCACTTCTTGCCCAGGTACGGTGCCCAATCGACTGCGTACTTGCTCTTGAAGTTGGTGAGCACCGGATCGACCGTATGGCGGCCTGCGTCCAGTGCGGCCCGGTAGGCCTTGACCATCTCGTCGCCGAGGGTCTCGCCCAGGCCCTGTGCGGCCAGACGGTCTGCGTACAGCTTGCGCGTGCCGGGGTGCTGCGCAATCTTCTTGTACATCAG
Source organism: Hydrogenophaga sp. (assembly GCA_021166755.1). Taxonomy (GTDB): domain Bacteria; phylum Pseudomonadota; class Gammaproteobacteria; order Burkholderiales; family Burkholderiaceae_C; genus Hydrogenophaga; species Hydrogenophaga bisanensis. The sequence goes on from JAJPEW010000119.1 coordinate 28,930, forward strand.
CGGCTGGGTCAGGCTGGGGGTATCCTGCTCGTTGTGACCCAGCTTGCGGAAGCAGATGATGTCGATGGCCACGTCCTTGCGGAAGGTCATGCGGAACTCGACAGCCAGCTGGGCGGCCAGCACCACCGCTTCCGGATCATCGCCGTTGACATGCAGCACCGGTACCTCGTAACCCTTGACGATGTCGGTGCAATACAGGGTCGAGCGAAGATCCCGGGGATCGGATGTGGTGAAACCGATCTGGTTGTTGATGACGATATGGACCGTGCCACCCGTGCGATATCCACGGGTCTGTGCCAGCGCCAGCGTTTCCTGGTTGACACCCTGACCGGCGAAAGCCGCGTCACCGTGGACCAGCACCGGCAGCACCTGGTTGCCATCCACATCGCCACGACGATCCATGCGGGCGCGGGCCGAGCCCTCGACCACCGGGTTCACGATCTCCAGGTGCGACGGGTTGAACGCCAGACTCAGGTGAACCGGACCACCGGCGGTGGACACATCCGAGCTGAAGCCCTGGTGGTACTTCACGTCACCGGCGGGCAGATCTTCAGGCGCGGTGTGATCGAATTCGGCAAACAGGTCCTTGGGCATCTTGCCCAGGGTGTTGACCAGCACGTTCAGGCGACCCCGGTGGGCCATGCCGATGACGATTTCCTGCACGCCCTTGGCACCGGCTTGCTGGATGACCTCGTCCATCGCGGCAATGAAGCTCTCCCCGCCTTCCAGCGAGAAGCGCTTCTGGCCGACGTACTTGGTGTGCAGGAAGCGCTCCAGCCCCTCGGCCGCGGTCAGGCGGTCGAGGATGTGCTTCTTCTTCTCGGCATTGAAGGATGCCTTGCTGCGGATCGTTTCCAGCTTTTCCTGCCACCAGCGCTTCTGCGCCTGGTCGGTGATGAACATGTACTCGGCCCCGATGGAGCTGCAGTAGGTTTCACGCAGGGCATTGAGCAGTTCGCGCAGGCTCATCACCTCCTTGCCAAAGAAGGTGTTGCTCGTGTTGAAGACGGTTTCGTAGTCGGCGTCGGTGAAGCCGTAGAACGCCGGGTCGAGCTCGGGAATGTGGTCGCGCTCGGTGCGCTTGAGGGGATCCAGATCGGCCCAGCGGGAGCCGACATTGCGGTAAGCGGCAATGAGCTGCTGCACGGCCACGCGCTTGCGGCCGAGGTCAGAGTCTGCACCGGCAGCCACCACGACTTTGGTGCCACCCTGTTTGGCGCGCTCGGCAAAGGCGTTGATCACCGGCAAGTGGGGAACGTCACGCGCATCGGTGCCGTCGGAAGCCGGGACATGCTGGAGGGCGTCGAAGTAACCGCGCCAGTTGTCGGGCACGCTGCCCGGATTCTCCAGATATTTTTCATACATCTCTTCGACGTAAGGGGCGTTGCCCCCGAAGAGATACGAGTTGCCTTTGTAGGCAACATAGACGTTGCTTGTCTCGCTCATTGAACCGCTGACCTCCGCTTCCCTGAAGGAAGCATTAGCTGGTTGAAAAACCTCCCGCGACACGGCTGGACCGATTGGCGGATGCGACAGTGACTGGAAGGACCTGACTGCAGCCTGCAATTGTGCCACCGACGAGACATGGCCGGTTGGCTTTTTTTGGCAACTGGTCCCGTTTGCAGGATTGATAGCAGGTCAGGCGCCCAGCGCGTGGCGACCGAAGCTGGTCATCTCAGCCGTGCGCGGCAGCCATCTGGCTGCCTGTCGGCTGGCGACAACGGAGTGCCCTGCCAAGGAGCCCGATCAGGCAGAAATTCGGGGCGACAGGCGCTGGGAGGCCGGAACGGAACTCGGCTCGTCCATCTCGATGGCGATCTGTGTGCACACCGTCCGACACAGGGTCACAGCCCGTTCGCTTTGCACGCGATAGATCACCTGGGTGCCCTCCTTGCGCTTGGCCAGAACCCCGGCACGGTACAGGAGGTTGAGATGCTGGGACAGATTGGGCTGGGTGGTGTCGATTTCCTGCAGCAACTGGGACACCGACTTTTCCTTGTCGCACAGTGCACTGAGGATGCGCAGGCGCATGGGCGTGGACAACACCCCGAACAGCTCGGCAGCGAGCTCGAACACACGGACATTTTCGACGTTGCCGTCGGCTTCGATCATCTTGTCCATCATGCGGACCCTTTGTCTATATAAGCATGCATCATACTTACAAAGGCACCTGCGCACCAGCCAGAAAGCAACAGGCCACCCGATGGTGGCCTGTCACTGGAGGATCAGAAGCCCCCGGACAAGAACTCAGCGGCTGGCGACCAGATCCTTGACCTGCTGCAGCGCGGCGGGATCTTCCATGGTGGTCAGATCACCCGGATCGCGCCCCTCGCACACCGCCTGAATGGCCCGTCGCAGCAACTTGCCCGAACGGGTTTTGGGCAGCACGGACACAAATTTCACCATGGCGGGACGCGCCACGGCGCCGAGCTGATCGTCCACCACCTTCATGATGGCCGCCTCGTGAGCTTTGGCGGTCTCCGGCGTGGATGCTTGAGCAGGGTCTTTGAGGACGGCAAAGGCCACCGCCACCTGTCCCTTGAGCTGATCGGCCACCCCCACCACGGCGACCTCTGCCACGTTCGGATGGCTGGAGATGCTCTCCTCGATCTCCCGCGTACCCAGGCGGTGGCCCGCCACGTTGATCACATCATCGGTACGCCCCAAGATGAAAAAGTAGCCATCTGCGTCCCGGATGCCCCAGTCGAAGGTGCTGTACATGACCTTGTTGTGGATGCTGGACCAGTAGGTCTTGACATAGCGCTGATCATCGCCCCAGACGGTTTGCAGGCAGCCGGGCGGCAACGGGCCGTTGACCGCGATCACGCCCTTCTTGCCCGGCTCGGTAATCTCTTCGCCGGTGCTCTCGTCGATCAGGCGGACGTCGTAGCCATACACGGCCTTGCCGGGTGAGCCGAACTTGGTGGGTGCCTTCTCGACGCCGTTGCAGATGGCCATGATCGGCCAGCCGGTTTCGGTCTGCCAGTAGTTGTCGATGATGGGTTTCTTGATCGCGTCGGCAATCCAGGTGGCGGTGGGTTCGTCGAGGGGTTCGCCCGCCAGGAACAGGGCCTTGAGGCTCGACAGGTCGTACTTGGTCAGGAAGGCAGGATCCTGCTTCTTGAGGACGCGGGCCGCAGTGGGTGCCGAGAACATCACCGACACCTTGTACTTCTCGACCAGGCTCCACCAGATGCCGGCGTCCGGGCGGATGGGCAGGCCTTCGTACATGATCGTGGCCATGCCGTTGATCAGCGGGCCATAGATGATGTAGCTGTGGCCCACCACCCAGCCGATGTCGGAGGTGGAGAAATAGGTTTCACCCGGCTCACCCATGTAGATGTGCTTCATGGACGCGGCCAGCGCCACGGCGTAGCCCGCCGTGTCGCGCTGCACCCCCTTGGGTTTGCCGGTCGTGCCGGAGGTGTACAGGATGTAGCTCGGGTGCGTGCTGTCCACCCACTCGCAGGGCACCTGCGCGTCCATGACCTTGGCACGCTCAGCGCTGTAGTCCACGTCGCGGCCGGCAACAGACGCAAGGTCGGCCAGTCCGCGGTTGACCATCAGCACTTTCGCCGGCTTATGGCCAGCCAGCGAGATCGCCTCATCCAGGAGGTGCTTGTAGGGCACCACCTTGCCGCCCCGCATGCCGGCATCGGCACTGATGATGGCCACGGGCTTGGCATCGTCGATCCGGCTGGCGAGCGAGTGGCTGGCGAATCCACCGAACACCACCGAGTGGATCGCGCCAATGCGCACACAGGCCAGCATCGCGAAACAGGCCTCGGCAATCATCGGCATGTAAATCAGGACACGGTCCCCCTTCCCCACCCCGAGCCCTTTGAGGATGGCCGCCATGCGGTTGACCTCGGCATGCAGCTCCCGAAAGCTGTAGGCCTTTTCGGTGTCGGTCTCGGTAGAGACGAAGATCAGCGCGTTCTGATCGGCCCGGTCCTTGAGATGACGGTCCACCGCGTTGTGGCACAGGTTGGTCTGGCCGCCGGCAAACCAGCGGGCAAACGGCGGATTGCTGTAGTCGCAGACCTGATCAAACGGCTTGTGCCACTCGATCAGCTGGGCCTGCTCACGCCAGAAACCGTCGCGGTCTTCAATCGAACGGCGGTGAAATTCGGCGTAGCTCTGGGACGTACTCATCTCGGTCTCCTGCGGGATGTCGGCAAACGCAAAACGGGCCATGAAAAAACAGGCCCGAAACTGAATTCATAATTATGAATGTCAGACTTGCTGGAGACTGACAGGGCGTCCTTCTTCCGCCCTGTCGGATCAGGGCCTCACTTGATCAGCGCCTGAATATCCCGGAAAGCCGGATGCTGGGCCGTCCGCATCCACTCAAAAAGCACCATTTCGGTGGTCACCAGCTCGGCACCGGCCGACGCGAGCCGATCAAATGCCGCGTCCCGGTTGCGTTCGGTGCGCGATCCACACGCGTCGGTCACCACCCACACGTCCAGCTCCTCTTCAATGAGTTCAAGGGCTGTCTGCAACAGGCAAACGTGCGCCTCGCAACCGGCCACCACCACCGTCGCACGCTCCGGAGCTGCGGGCGCCTGCGGCTTCTGCAGATGCTTGGGCAGGCTGCGCGCGTTCCCTCCCGCCGGTCTCTGGGGCGGACGGAGGCATTCCACCAAGCCATCAGCCACGGCACTGAAATGGTGCTTGGTGACAGTGCGCTGGCACAACTCCCGCAGCGCCGGGATGTTCTGACCCAGCTTTTCAGGGACCTGCTCCGTACCCCAGACGGGCACCTTCAACAGACGGGCTGCCTTGGCCAATCGCAGGGCGTTGGCCTGTACGAAAGCCGCATCGTGAATGGCGGGCATGAGTTTTTCCTGGTAATCGACCAGGACCAGTTGGGAGTCGGCAGCATCGAGCAGCATGGCGCAGGTTTCTTGAATCGTTGATGGAATCTGACCTGATTGTGCCCTGACCCCCCGGTTCGGGGAAATGGCACCCGCCTGATCCACGCACAGGTTGGACACCAACCGATGGCCTGACAAAAAGTCACGAAAAATCAATGGGCTCCCACCGTTTTCTCACTTGACTTGCAAAGAAGCCGGCATTAGGCTCGCGGAATGCGCAAAGTACTGATCAGTACCGTGATGGCGGCGGGAATGTTCGCGCCGGGTTTTTCCTGGGCCGAGCCCTCGCCCGCCTACCAGGACATGGACTCGCTCCTGGTGGAGCGCGGCCTGATTGACAGACTGGCTGAAGCACGGGACGCTGCCAGCTTGCATGCGTCTCAACTGGTCATGAACGCCATGGGCTTTCTCGGGGTTCCCTACCGGTACGGTGGCAACAGTGCCGAAACCGGCTTTGATTGTTCAGGCTTTGTTCGCGCCGTCTATGAGCAGTCACTGGGCAAAATTCTTCCCCGACGTGCTGACGAACAGGCGGCCGCGACGCGTGTGATCGATCGGCATGAGCTCAAACCGGGTGATCTGGTGTTCTTCAACACGATGCGACGGGCATTCAGCCACGTTGGCATCTATGTGGGTGATGGCAAGTTCATCCATTCGCCCCGCAAGGGATCCGAAGTCCGGGTGGAAGACATGAGAGGGGCTTACTGGCAGACCCGCTACAACGGTGCTCGACGCGTGATCGACGGCGGGATCGAGTAGTCCGAGGCAGCCGGGTCGCTCGTTG
>JAJPEW010000120.1 GCA_021166755.1 Hydrogenophaga sp.
GAGATGTCCACCTCACGCATGACTCCGTTGCCGTACAGCATGGCCACGCGCTGTCCGTCCTTGCCGACGAGGAAACGGGTGTCACGTGCAGCAAGTTCGCCGTCGCGAACCATCGCGGCAGTGGCGGCGGCGCTGATGGCATCCACCTGTCCGATGCTGAAGCCTTGTGACGACAGCCGACCCCCCATGGCATGGCGGATCTGTGCCTGCCGATCCAGCAGTTGGCGGGGCAATGGCTCCTTCGCCTCGGCCGGGACCACCGGTTGTTCCGCAGGCTGCAGCGCCACCTGGGTGAAGCGCCCCATGGGGTCCACCGGTGTCCCTGTCAGTCGCGCTCCCGGCGTGGCGCCTTCGCGGATCTCGAAATGCAGGTGGGTATCGCCGGTCTCGGGCGTGTTGCCCGATCTCCCCATGGTGGCGATGCGATCGCCAGCCCCCACCGTCTCGCCTTCTCGTACCTCCAATCGCTCCAGATGGGCATACAAGGACTGCGACCCGTCCGCGTGTTCCAGCACGATGTAGTTGCCGTACCCTTTGCCACCGGCCTGCTGGCCGGCAAACAGCACAGTGCCATCGCGGTAAGCCACGATCGGGTCACCCACCTGCCCCTGGATGTCCAGCCCGTTGTGGACGCGGCTGCCACCGGCGCGGGAGGTGCCGAATTCGCCGCGCCCCTCGCCGGCCTTGTCCGCGGCATTGATGGTCATGTTGCCCGGTGCTGGCCAGGCACCTTCTCCAACAGCCTGCATCTCGAGAGTTGGGCCTGCCTCCACCGCCTGCGTGGCCTGGCGCGACAAGGCCGCCCAGGTGGCCTTGCCGACCACGCCGTCGGCGGCCAACCCTTGCTGGCGTTGGAACGCCTCGACCGCTGCACGGGTACGCGGGCCGAAGTCCCCGTCGACCGCCAGCGCACGGCCGCCCGGACCGGTGATGCCCGCATCGGCCAGTTGCTGCTGCAACTGACGAACACCATCCCCCTGGCTGCCCTGGCGCAGCAGGGGCGTGGGCAGCACACCCGCCGGCGCATCGCCCTGGCGAGCCAGGACCCCATGGGCAGGCATGGCAATGCGGTCGTACTTGTGCTGCCAGTAGCTGAGATAGGTACCCGCCAGTTGCTGGTCACTCATGGTGGCCAGATCACCTCGGCTGTGCCCGGTGATGGCCTGCAGGTCATCACCAATGTTGGACTTGATGTTGCGGGCCGTGTGATCGCGGGTGAAGCCATGGCCGGCCAGGGCCGACTGAATGGAGCCGTAGCCTGCAGCACCCTGCTGGTGGGCAAAGTACATGTCCAGGCCCGTGGGCTCGGGTGCCCCCGACAAGAAGGGCAGGCCCGATCGGGCTTGCGCGTTGTACAGTGCCTGGCGGTTGTCGAGGTACAGACGGGCCGCCGCGTCGGTGTTGGCCACCGCATCAAACTCACGACCGGCGATGCCGTAGTGCTCGGCCGTCGCAGGCATGAACTGAAACAATCCCTTGGCACCGGAGGACCGGTTGTGTGCCAGTTCGTCAAAACGACCACCCGTCTCGATGTGTGAGGCGCGCAGGAAATCGTCCACGGGTATGCCGTGCCTGGCCGCTGCATCCGCGACCACCTGCACCACTTCGTCTTTCGTCAGATTCTTCGGGGCCATCTGGCCATCCCCCTGATGTGTGTTGTGGCTGAGAATGCTCAGTCACAGGGTCACGGTTGCCCGGTGCGATAAGCCACAGTGCGAGGGTCAAAGCGGATCACCGCGCGGTCATCGACTTTGATCAGCTTGCGCTGGCGGGCGTCATAGCGGGTGCCTGTCTTCACCAGCACCAGGTCTGGCCAGGCGCCCTTGCCCTGCCCCGTCACCACGGACAACCGGCCCTGCCAATCGAAACACAAGGCCTGTTTGCCCTGGGTCCCAGCGTCGCGGCAGTCGCCGTCGTTGTTCTCCCCCGAGGCCATGCGTCCGAGGTATTGCATTGACCCTTTGCCCAGGTCCACGCCGATCAGTTCCAGGCCTTCGATGCCGTGGCCACCGGGCAGGGTGTCGTAGGTGCCGACGGCCCAGATCAGCCGGTCATCGGCCACCTTCAGCCAGGCGTCTCGGCTGGCATCCACCCGCCGGGGGGCAGTCTCGCTGGCACCGAACTCGCCAAAGGCGGTCTGCTTGAACTTCAGCAGCCAGTCACCCTGCTCGCCCGGCACGTAAACGGCGCCGGACAACTGCACCTTGTCCTGGGGCTTGGGATACTCCTGCTGCGGCCCCGGCGTGGCTTGCGCCAGCACCAGCACGGCTGGAATGCCCAACGCCGCAGGCACACGCCCGCTCGCCCAGTGACCGGCCACCACGTCGCCGGGCAGGCGCTGACTGTCGACGGTCCGGAAGTCGGCACCGAACAGGTCCTTGAGGGCACGGGCGGGCGACGGCTCTGCCGCAGGCGGCGCCACCGGTGCACCGGGCGAGGCGGCTGCCGGTGCTGTCGCCAGTGTCAGTGGATCGAGCACAGGACCCTGCTGCCTGGGGGCGGCCGATGGCGTTTGGCCGCAAGCGGCCATCAACGTGGTGCACGACAGCACCACGATCCATTTCGTTGACATTGATTGACTCCCTGATTTGACGGCCGAATCGATCGACGACCGGCCTTCAAATCATACTATCGTACTAATACGAAGGCCGTTCTGGGGCCACCCTGTGTGCAAGCAAATGTTCAAAAAGCTGACTCGGCCGGCATCAGGGACAATCTCGGCGCCATGACTGCCGAAGCTGCTCCCACCGACGATGACCTGCCGCCACTGGAACCCACGCCCCCTGGCCTGTACCGCCACTACAAGGGCGGCTGGTATGAGGTGATCGACACGGTGAGATGCAGCGAAACCTTGCAGGGCATGACGCTCTATCGCGCGCTGTATGGGGGCTTCGGACTGTGGGTGCGACCTGCGGCCATGTTCCGGGAAACGGGGGTGTTCGAGGGCAAGGAGCAACCCAGATTCACCCTGCACGATCCGGGCCTGATTCGACTGTCTGACCTGCCCACCGCACATGCGCTGATCACCCACCTGAGAGGACGCGCTCTGCGTGAACGCCATCTGGACCTGGACCAGACCCTGCGACGGCCTCCTCCCGAGCCGACCACCTGCTGCGGCCGTGGCTGCAACGGCTGTGTCTGGGAGGGCTACTACGAGGCCTTGCATCACTGGCGCACCGATGCTCTGCAATTGCTGGAGTGTCACGGGGCCTGATTCGGCCCGGATCGACCCGACACCGGATCGCTAGAACAGCGATTGCTGTGCGTCGAGGGCGGCGGGACGAAACCGGCTGCTGTCCAGCGGCACACGTTCCCGGTTGAGTCCCAGCCGGTGGCAGGTCTTGTCAAAGCGCTGGCGCAGCAGTTCGGACCAGACACCCTGCCCCTTCATGCGGGTGGCAAAGTCGGCGCGGTAATCGCGCCCCCCATGCAGGTCCTGCACGCGGGCCATCACACGTTCGGCGCGCTGCGGGTAATGCTGTGCCAGCCACTGCCGGAAGATCGGGGCCAGTTCCCAGGGCAGGCGCAGCACCTGGTAGAAGGCACGGGTGGCACCTGCCTGCGCTGCTGCGTCCAGCACCCGCTCCATGTCTTCGTTGATGAAGGGAATCTGCGGTGACACGCTCACCCCCACCGGCACACCGGCTTCGGCCAGTGCGCGGATGGTGCGCAGCCGCCGGTGCGGTGCAGCCGCCCTCGGCTCCAGGATGCGGGCCAGACGGGCATCCAGCGTGGTGATGGTCACATACACCGCGGCCAGGCCTTGCTGCCCCATGGGCGCGAGCAAATCAAGATCGCGCTCGATCCCGCTGCCTTTGGTGACCATCGCCAGCGGATGCTGCGCCGTCTGCAAGACTTCCAGCACGGCACGGGTCAGGCGCAGGTCGCGCTCGACCGGCTGATAGGCATCGGTGACGGTACCGATGGCCAGGAGGTCCGGCACATGGGATGGCCGCTGCAACTCGCGGCGCAGCACCTCGGCGATGTTGCGCTTGGCAATGATCTTGGTCTCGAAATCCAGCCCCGGCGACAGGTTGAGGTAGCTGTGGCTCGGACGGGCATAGCAATACGCGCAACCATGCTCGCAGCCACGGTAGGGATTCAGACCCAGCGCGAAGCCAATGTCGGGCGAATCGTTGCGGGTGATGGCACTGCGCGCGTCCTCCCAGATGACCTGGGTGGTGGGTTGGCCAGCGTCTGCCTGACCAGCGGCCGTCAGTGTCAGACCGTCCCAGCCGTCGTCAAAGGCCTCGCGGTCCTCAGCCCGAAAGCGGTGAGGGGCCTGCCAGGCCATTCCGCGACCTTTGACACGGGGAAGCGGGATATGCTGCTCGATCATTCAAAAACTGTACATAAAAACAGTCTTTTTGACCAGTGCCTGACATCGATTGCTGCGAAAATAAGGGTAAACCCTAGTTTTCTGAAATTGCATAGCAAGGACTTCTGATGTTGAGCCCTGTTTCGCGCATCCTGCACCCTGGCCTGCGCTCCAGGCTGATGTCCGCCGACGACGCAGCCCGCCTCATCCACCACGGCGATCACGTCGGCATGAGCGGTTTCACGGGGGCCGGCTACCCGAAGCTGGTGCCTCAGGCACTGGCCCGCCACATCCAGCAGCAGCACGATGCAGGAAAAGAGTTCCGCATCGGCCTGTGGACCGGCGCCTCGACCGCGCCCGAACTGGACGGGGCGCTGGCCAAGGTGGGCGGCATGGACATGCGCCTGCCCTACCAGTCCGACCCGACCTGCCGCGCGCGCATCAACGCCGGCGAGATGGCCTACACCGACATTCATCTCTCGCACGTGGCGCAGTACGTGTGGTTCGGATTCCTGGGTAAGCTGAACGTCGCGGTCATCGAAGTGGCCGGCATCCTGGAGGACGGGCGGCTGATCCCGGCCACATCGGTGGGCAACAACAAGACCTGGCTGGACCAGGCCGACAAGGTGATCCTGGAGGTCAACCACGGCCACCCGCTGGCGCTGGAGGGCATGCACGACATCTACTACGGCACCGAGCGCCCGCCCTACCGCAAGCCGATCCCGATGACGCACGCGGGCGAGCGCATCGGTACACCCTACCTGCACTGCGATCCGACCAAGGTGATCGCGGTGGTCGAGACGAACCTGCCGGACCGCGACACCAAGTTCAGCGCGCCCGACGATGCTTCGCGCCGCATTGCCGGCCACCTGATGGACTTCTTCCAGCAGGAAGTGAAGCTGGGCCGCCTGCCAGCCGAGTTGCTGCCGCTGCAGTCGGGCGTGGGCAACATCGCCAACGCCGTGCTGGAAAGCCTCAACGACGGCCCATTCACCGGTCTGCAGGGCTACACCGAGGTGCTGCAGGACGGCATGCTGGCGCTGCTGAAGTCCGGCAAGATGCGCATGGCCTCGTCCACCGCCATTTCGCTGTCCAGCGAAGTCATGAAGGAGTTCAACGACCAGCTGGACTTCTACCGTGAGCGTATCGTGCTGCGTCCCCAGGAGATCAGCAACCACCCCGAAGTGATCCGCCGACTGGGTCTGATCGCCATGAACGGCATGATCGAGGCCGACCTGTATGGCAACGTGAACTCCACCCATGTGATGGGCACGCGCATCATGAACGGCATCGGCGGCTCGGGCGACTTCGCGCGCAACGCCTACATCTCGATCTTCATGACACCGTCCACCGCCAAGGGCGGCAGCATCAGCTGCATCGTGCCCATGGTCAGCCACGTGGACCACACCGAACACGATGTGCAGATCATCGTCACCGAGCAGGGACTGGCCGATCTGCGTGGCCTGGCGCCACGCCAGCGCTCACGCCTGATCATCGAACGCTGCGCACACCCCGACTTCAAGCCCGCTCTGCTGGACTACGTGGAACGGGCCGAGGCCGCCGGCCGCAGCGGTCAGGGCGGCCTGCACACACCGCACCTGCTGCAGGAGGCCCTGAGCTGGCACGCCCGCTACGAGACCACCGCGGACATGCGGCCTCGTTGAGCGGTCAGCCCCGTGCCGGCAGCACGGTGCCCCGGCACTCGCCAAAGCCGATGCGCGCGGCACCGGGCTTTTCGCACCAGCCGCGCAGCACCACCGCATCACCGTCTTCCAGGAAGGTGCGGGTTTCACCGTTGGGCAGGGGCAGCGGGTTCTTGCCACCAGCGGTCAGCTCGATCAGCGCACCCGCCTGGTCCAGCGTGGGCCCGGACAGCGTGCCACTGCCGAACAGGTCGCCCGGCTGCAGGTTGCAGCCGTTGACCGTGTGGTGCGTGACCATCTGGGCCACCGTCCAGTAGGCATGCCGGTAGCTGGTGCGGCAGATGGTGGCATCGCCCTGACCCGCTTCGCGCATCTTCGGGGTCTCCAGACCCACCTGCAGCTGGATGTCGAACGCGCCGCGCTGGCGGTTGGCTTCGCTGTCCAGATACGGCAAAGGCTGCGGATCGTCCGCCGGGCGCTCGAAGGCCACGCGGTAAGGCGCCAGTGCTTCCACTGTCACGATCCAGGGCGAGATGGTGGTGGCGAAGTTCTTCGACAGGAAGGGACCCAGCGGCTGGTATTCCCAGGCCTGGATGTCCCGTGCCGACCAGTCGTTGAGCAGGCAAAGACCGAACACATGATCCTCGGCCTGCGCCATGGCCACCGGGTCGCCCAGTTCATTGCCAGTGCCCACGAAGATGCCCAATTCCAGCTCGATGTCCAGCCGCTTGCAGGGCCCGAACGAAGGCTGCGTGGCCCCTGGCGGCAGGGTCTGGCCGACCGGCCGGCGGAACTGCTGGCCCGAGACACCGATGCTGGACGCGCGACCGTGGTAGCCGATAGGAATCCACTTGTAGTTGGGCAGCAGCGGGTTGTCCGGACGGAACAGCTTGCCGATGTTGGTGGCGTGGTGCACCGAGGTGTAGAAGTCGGTGTAGTCGCCGATGCGGGCAGGCACACCGTACTCGGCCTGCGCCTGCGGCACCAGGCAGGCCTGCAGGGCCGCCTGCTCGGCTGCGCCTTCACGCAGGGCGCACGATAGCGCCAGGCGCAGCGCGCTCCACACAGGGGCGCCCAGCGCCATCAGGTCGTTGAGCTGCGGCTGGGCGCCGGCCCGAACGGCCTGGCCGATATTGCCCGTGAACACGCCCGCCTGGTGAACGGCCGCCAGATCCAGGATCTGGTCACCGATGGCCACGCCGCCGCGGAAGGCCTCGGTGCTGCCCTGGCGGCGGAAACTGGCGAACGGCAGGTTCTG
>JAJPEW010000134.1 GCA_021166755.1 Hydrogenophaga sp.
TAGAAGAAGGCCCAGAACAGGTTCTGCCGGATCTTGGCCACCGTCCGCCGGGAAATGTCCAGCGAAGCGGCCACCAGTGCCGGGTCGCCCCGCATCAGGGTGATGCCGGCGGCATGCATGGCCACGTCCGACCCGCCGCCCCGCGCATGGCTCATGGCCATGCCCACATCGGCAGCGGCCAGGGCAGGCGCGTCGTTGACACCGTCGCCCACCATGGCCACGGTGTGCAGACCCTGTGCCTTCAGGCGCTGCACCACGGCCGCCTTGTCGCCGGGCAGGACCTCGGCAATCACCTCGCCCAGGTCTTCACGCAGACCCAGGCGCCGGGCCATGGCCAGCGCCGCCGGCTGGTTGTCGCCCGAGACCATGACCAGCTTCAGACCCCTTTTTCGAAGTTGGGCAATGGCCTGGGCACTGCCCGCCTTGGGCTCGTCACCGAAGGCCAGCAAGGCCAGCGCGGCCCAGCCCCCCGAAGGCAGCTGGGTGGCCAGGACCGACACGGTAGCCCCTGACGTCTGCTGGCGGGTCAGTGCCTCCTGAAGCAGCGACAGATCCACCGACAGCTCACCCATCCAGCGCACGCTGCCCAGGGCCAGCGTGGTCCCCTGCACCTGCCCTTGCAGACCCCGTCCGGGCACCGCCTGGACATCCACGGCCTCGGCCACGTCCACCCCACGGGTCAGCGCCGCCTCGCGCACGGCCTGGGCCAGCGGGTGCGCACTGTGCGCCTGCAGGGCCGCCGCCGCGCCCAGGGCCGCCAGCTCATCCACACCGGCCACACCCTCCACGCTGAGCAGCCGGGGATGACCCTCGGTCAGCGTGCCGGTCTTGTCGAAGGCCACCGTGTCCACCCGGTGGGCCGTTTCCAGCGCCTCGGCGTCCTTGATGAGGATGCCGTGCCGCGCCGCCACCCCCGTGCCAGCCATGATGGCCGCCGGCGTGGCCAGACCCAGGGCACACGGGCACGCAATCACCAGCACCGCCACCGCATGCAGCAGGGCTTCTTCAACCGGGCTGCCGACCCAGAGCCAGACACCAAGCGTCAGGGCGGCAATCACCAGCACCGCCGGTACGAACACCGCGGCCACCCGGTCCACCAGGCGCTGCACCGGGGCCTTGCCCGCCTGCGCATCCTGGACCAGGGCGATGATGCGCGCCAGCACGCTCTGCGCCCCGACGGCACTGACCCGAACCCGAAGCGATCCATCGCCATTGAGCGATCCCCCCGTGACCCGGTCACCGGGCGACTTGGGCACCGGCATGGACTCGCCGGTCAGCATGGACTCGTCGGCCTGCGAATGGCCATCCAGCACCTCGCCATCGGCGGGAAAGCGTTCGCCGGGCAGTACCCGCACCTCGTCCCCCGCCAGCAACTCGTCCACCGCCACGTCGGTCTCATCGGTGCGACGCACGCCGTCGGGCAGCAGGTGGGCACGCTCGGGCCGAAGGGCATGCAGGGCGCGGATGGCGCTGGTGGTCTGCCGCTTGGCGCGGGCCTCCAGCCATTTGCCCAACAGCACCAGCGTGATGACCACCGCCGAGCCCTCGTAATACAGGTGCACCATCTCGCCCGCGTCGGCGCGCAGCCACAGCCAGGTCGACAAGGCCCAGCCGGCGGTGGTGCCAATGGCCACCAGCAGTTCCATGTTGCCGGTCATGGCCTTGAGCGCGTGCCAGCCTGCCTTGTAGAAGCGGGCGCCCAGCCAGAACTGCACCGGCGTGGCCAGCAGGAACTGCACCCAGGCGGGCAGCATCCAGTGCTGGCCGAACAGGTCACCCAGCATGGGCAGGGCCAGCGGGGCCGACAGCACCAGCCCCGCCAGCACGGGCAGGAAATCGCGCGGGATGCCATGCCAGCTGGCGGCGTGGTCGTCTTCCGGTTCGTCAAGGGCCCGCGGCTCATAGCCGGCGTCGCGCACCGCCCGCTTGATCCGGGCCAGCGCATCGGCATCAGCGGGTTCGGTGAGCACCACCCGGGCCGACTCGGTCGCCAGGTTGACGGTGGCTTCGCTGACGCCACTCTGGCGCTTGAGCACGCGCTCGACGCGCGAGACACAGGAGGCGCAGGTCATGCCCCCGACACCCAGGTCAATCTGGCAGGAAGAAGTATCGGCAGTTGAAGAAGTCACTTGGTTCTCGATGAATCGTCCAGCACACGCCGTGGAACCGGCTCCGCCGGGCCACAGGCGTGGTCCCCTTGGGGGGAAGCCGCGCAGCGGCGCAGGGGGGTTGTCGAAGGATAAGCTTTACCCCCATGGGAAGGTCAAGCCACAAGGTGTATCGTTGCGCATCCATGCTTGACCTTGACACGGTGTCAAGGTGCATGATGGTTTCTTCATCCATCCCATCGGAGTTTCCATGAGCACCCAACAGTTCCAGGTCCAGGGCATGACCTGCGGCCATTGCGAGAAGGCCGTCCAGGCCGCCATCCGCAGCATCGATCCCCAGGCCCAGGTGCGCATCGACCGCCAGCAGAACCTGGTCGAGGTCACGACCGAGAAAGAACGCGAAAGCGTGGCAGCGGCCATCCGGGAAGAAGGCTACACGGTCGCGGCATGAGCACCTTGCGCGCGTCTGCCGGACCTGAAGAGCCAACGGCCAGCCACTGGCCGGTGGCCATCGGCGTGGCGGCGGGCCTCAGTGGCATTTCGCCCAAGATGCTGCGCCACTACGAGTCGCTGGGTTTGCTCGGCCAGGTCCGTCGCACGGGCAGCAACTACCGACAGTACACCGAAGCCGATGTGCACACCCTGCGCTTCATCCGGCGCGCGCGCGACATGGGTTTCAGCCTGGAGGCCATCGCTGAACTGGTCGACCTGTGGCACAACCGCCGTCGCAGCAGCGCCCAGGTCAAGCAGATCGCCCAACGCCATCACGACGAACTGACACAGCGCATCGAAGCCCTGCAGTCCATGCAGCGCAGCCTGAAGGCCCTACTGTGCTGCTGCCCGGGCGATGACCGGCCGGACTGCCCCATCCTGGATGACCTAGCCGAGCCGTCCCGGTGACGGGAGCGGAACAAAACTTTACAAAACGGCATCAGACAGGCACACCCCGGAAACATCGCAGGGCCACACTGGAACCATCCCGACGCTGCCAGCGCAGCCGGTTCCGGTCACCACCGAATCACTCCAGGAGAACGCCATGTCCGTTTTGAAGAAATCCCTCATCGCCACCACCCTGGCTGCGGCCCTGGCAGGTCTGTCGGCCACCGCCATCGCGCAGGGCATGGCACCCGAACTGCTCGCCCAGCACACGGCCCAGCGGATGAGCGATGCCCCGGGTCCGCACATGCACGGCGCGCGGCATGTCAGCATGTCCGAACGCCTGGATCGCATGGAACGCCACCGCAGCGAGCGTCTGGCCGGACTGAAGGAGGCCCTGAAAATCACCCCCGAGCAGGAAGCCGCCTGGGCAGCCTTTGTGGCCCGCACCGGCCCGGCCGAAGCCCCCGGCCAGCGCATGACGCGCGAAGACTGGAGCAAGCTGACCACACCGGAACGGCTGGACCGCATGGCGGCCCGCAAAGCCGAACGGGATGCCCTGATGACCAAGCGCATGGACGCCACGCGCAGCTTCTACGCCGCCCTGACGCCCGAACAGCAGAAGATCTTCGATGAACGCGGCATGGGCCCAGGCATGGGTGGCCACGCCGGTTACGGTGGTGGGCAGGGTCATCATCATGGCCATCACGGCAAGCACCACGGTGACGGCCCCATGAAACGCGGCATGGGTTGTGACATGCCGCCTGCTGCCCGCAGCTGATCCGGTGGCAACCGGCCGGCATCAGCCCGCTTGACCTGAGTCAAGGCCGATGCCGGACAGCCGCCCTACAGTGGCGGCTTCATGGACCACGACATCATCATCTCCGGGGCCGGACCGGCCGGTCTTTGCCTGGCCCGGGCCCTGCGCGGCAGCGGCCTGTCGGTAGCCCTGATCGACAGCCAGCAGCGCGAGTCGCTGGCCCAGCCAGCGTTTGACGGCCGCGAGATCGCCCTCACCCATCACAGTCGGTCCCTGATGCAGCAGCTGGGCCTGTGGGGCCTGATCGGGTCCGACCACATCGCCCCGCTGCGGGATGCCCTGGTCATGAACGGCGCACCCGGTCGAGGCCAGGCGCGCATGCGCATCGGGCATGAGCATGGCGGCCAGCCGCAGCTGGGTTTTCTGGTGGGCAATCACCACATCCGGCGCGCTGCGTGGGCCAGTGCGATGGCCGAGCCCGACGAGACAGGATCTCCGCCAGACCTGATCGATGGGCGTCAGGTGGTCCGCGTCGCCACCGACGACCACCGGGCCGAAGTCCAATTGGACGATGGCCGCCGCCTGCGCGCACGCCTGCTGGTGGCCGCCGACAGCCGGCATTCCAGCACCCGGCGCGCCATGGGCATCGCCGCGGATCTGCACGACTATGGCCGCAGCATGCTGGTCTGCGCCATGACCCACCCCACCCCGCACGGGGCGGCCGCCTGGGAATGGTTCGACCACGGGCAGACCCTGGCACTGCTGCCCATGAACGACTGTCCTGAAACCGGTCAGCCGCGTTCCAGCGTCGTGCTCACCCTGCCACACACCGACATCGAGGCACTGGCAGGCACCGACCCCGCACCATTCGGCGAAGCCATCACGGCCCGCTTCGGACAGCAGCTGGGCACCATGCGCCTGGCCAGCACCCGCCATGTCTATCCGCTGGTCGGGGTCCTGCCCCATCACCTGGTGGCGCGCCGCTTTGCGGCCGTGGGTGACGCGGCGGTGGGCATGCACCCGGTGACCGCCCATGGCTTCAACCTGGGCCTGCGCAGCATCGAGGCGCTGTCGCAAGCACTCATTCGTGCTCACCACCAGCGGGGTGACATCGCTTCGCCAGCCCTGCTGCAGCGCTATGAGCGCACGCACCAGCGGGCCAGCCGTGGCCTGTATCTGGCCACGCACGCACTGGCCACGCTCTACACCCGCGATGAGAGACCTGCGCGGGTCCTGCGGGAACTGATGGTGCGAGTGGGTGAACGGCTGCCACCCTTCAAACGGGCAGTGGCCGGGAGTCTGACCGGACTGGCCTGAACAGCACAGCACGGTATTGCGCTGCATCAAGGCAGGCGTCAGCTTGCCGGTCTAGATTGGACCGTTGGACATACCCAGGGCATCAGGCCCGATCCACCGGTTCGAGGAGACGATTGCATGCTGGCCGCCTACATCACCCACCCCGACTGCGCCCGCCACGAGATGGGCGCCCACCATCCCGAGTGCCCGGAGCGCCTGGGGGCCATCAACGACCACCTGCTGGTCAAGGGCCTGCTGGACTACATGGCGCAGTACGATGCCCCGATGGCCACCGAAGAGCAGCTCGGCCGTGCCCACGCCTCACTCTACGTTCGCGAACTCATGGCGATGGCGCCCACGGAAGGCATCCACCAGGTGGATCCCGACACCAGCATGAACGCCTGGACCCTGCCGGCCGCCCTGCGGGCCGCCGGTGCCGCCATCCAGGCCACCGACCTGGTGCTGGCCGGTCAGGCCTCGACCGCCTTCTGCAACATCCGTCCGCCCGGCCACCATGCCGAGCGCGCCGCCGCGATGGGCTTCTGCTTCTTCAACAACGTGGCGGTGGGCATCCGGCATGCCCTGGACGTGCACGGCCTGTCACGCGTGGCCCTGATCGATTTCGATGTGCACCACGGCAACGGCAGCGAGGACATCTTCCAGGGCGACGAGCGCGTGCTGATGTGCTCGATCTTCGAGAAGGGGCTCTACCCCTTCAATGGCGAAGAAGCCAAGGGACCGAACATGGTCAACGTCGGCCTGCCCACCCGCTCGGGCAGCGATGCTTTCCGCGAAGCCGTCACCGCGCACTGGCTGCCGGCACTCGACGCCTTCCGGCCCGAACTGATCTACATCTCGGCGGGCTTCGATGCACACCGCGAAGACGACATGGGCAACCTGGGCCTGGTCGAGGCCGATTACGCCTGGGTGACTCAGCAACTGATGAAAGTGGCCGAAACCCACTGCAAGGGCCGCGTGATCTCCTGCCTGGAGGGCGGCTATGTGCTCAGCCCCCTGGCCCGCAGCGCCGCCGCCCATGTGCGGGTGCTGATCGGAGCAGATTGAAGGATTTATGGACAAACACTACCTCACCCCCCTTTTCCAGCCCGAATCGATCGCGATCTTTGCCAACCGGGAGGATGCGTCGGTCCAGACGGCTCATGCGCGCCACCTGGTCGAGGCGCTGACCGCCCAGCGATTCAAGGGCCATTTCGTCTTCATCGACATCCACACCACCGGCACCCTGGCCGACCTGGCCCAGACACGGGCCGATCTGGCCATCATCTGCCTGAAAACCGGTGAAGTGATCGAAGCGCTGGAAGTGGCCGGACGCATCAAGTGCCGGGCCGCCCTGGTGGTGGGCAGCGGCGTCAGTGCCGATCTGGCCGCCGACATGCACCGGGTGGCCAGGCGCCACGGCATGCACCTGCTGGGTCCCAACAGCCTGGGCTTCCAGTGGCCGGCCGCCGGTTTGAATGCCAGTGTGGCCGGCAAGCTGGCCACGCCCGGCCCGCTGGCACTGGTGTCGCAGTCGGGCGCCCTGACGGCCTCGATCCTGGACTGGGCCGCCAAAAACTCGGTCGGTTTTTCCACGGTCGTCTCGCTCGGGCCCAACACCTCGGTGGACCTGGCCCAGGTGCTGGACTATCTGGCCAACGACGGCAAGACGCACAGCATCGTGGTCTACATGGAAGGCATCTCCAACGCACGCCGCTTCATGAGCGCGCTGCGCGCCGCCGCCAACGCCAAGCCGGTGGTGGTGCTCAAGGCCGGACGCAAGCCGGCCGGCAACGAGGCCGCACAGACCCACAGTGGCGCCATCGTCGGCAGCGACGATGTGTTCGACGCTGCGCTGCGCCGGGCGGGTGCCGTGCGGGTCAAGTCCTTCGTGCAGCTGTTCTCTGCCGCCAAGTGCCTGGCCTCGCGCTACCGGCCGGTGGGCAAGCGGCTGGCCATCGTCACCAACGGCGGCGGTCCCGGCGTGCTGGCCGCCGACTGGGCCAACGAGATCGGTCTGGACCTGGCGCGGCTCTCACCCGACTCGGCCACGTCGCTCAAGCCCCAATTGCCGGCGCTCGCCTCCCTGTCGGACCTGATTGACCTGTCCGAAGAGGCCCTGCCTGAGCATTACGCCGCCGCCCTGGAGGCCGCCGGGAAGGACCGGGGTGTCGACGGCATCCTGGTGGTGCATTCACCCAAGGCGGATGTGGATGCCGCGGCCGTGGCCGATGCCATTGCCCAGGTCAATCCGAAACTGGGCAAACCCCTGCTGTGCTGCTGGATGGGCGACGATTCCGTCGGTCAGGCGCGCGAGGTGCTGGCCACGGCCAACATTCCCAGCTTCCGCACGCCCGAGGCGGCCGTCGGCGCCTTCGGCAACATCGCCAGCTTCTACCAGAACCAGCAGTTGCTGCAGCAGACCCCGCCCCCGCTGTCGCCGCTGGCCAAGCCCGACATCGAAGGCGCGCGCCTGATCATCGAGAACGTGCTGACCGAGCGCCGCAAAGTGCTCACCGAGATGGAATCCAAGGCCCTGCTCTCGGCCTTCCACATCCCGGTCACGCAGACCCTGCTGGCGCGCAGCGCCAACGAGGCAATGATGATCGCGACCCAGCTGGGCTACCCGGTGGCCCTCAAGATCGACTCACCCGACATCAGCCACAAGAGCGACGTCAACGGCGTGGCGCTGAACGTCCGCAACGCCACGGCAGTGCGTGACGTCTACAACACGATGATCCAGACGGTCGGCCGCCTCAAGCCCGACGCCCGCATCAACGGCGTGACCATCCAGAAGATGGCCGGTGACCGGCGCGGCCGCGAGCTGTACATCGGCCTCAAGACCGACGACCCCTTCGGCCCGGTGATTGCCTTTGGTGCCGGGGGGACCATGATCGAACTGATCGACGATCAGGCCATGGAACTGCCGCCGCTCAACCAGTTCCTGGCCCGGCGCCTGATCGAACGTTCCCGCGTGGCCGATACCCTGGGGGAATGGCGGGGCGCCAGTGCGGTCGACCGCGAGGCCCTGGAACAGGTGCTGCTGCGGGTCTCGGAAATGGTCTGCGAGTTGCCCCAGCTGCGCGAGATGGACATCAACCCCATCATCGTCGATGAAAGCGGAGCGGTCGCCGTGGATGCACGCATCGTGATCGACAGTGCGCCGGCCACCGCCCGCAACTACGCCCACCTGTCGATCCTGCCTTACCCGGCGCGCTACGAGCAGATCTGGCCCATGCGCGGGGGTGGCGAATACACCATCCGCCCGATTCACCCCGACGACGCCCAGATGCTGCAGGACCTGGTCCATGGCCTGTCGTCCGAAAGCCGGTATTTCCGTTTTGTCTCGGCCATGACCGAGTTGCCGGCCCCCATGCTGGCGCGCCTGACGCTGATCGACTATGACCGGGAAATGGCCCTGGTGGCGGTGCTCAGGGAGCGCAAGGCCAATGCCGACGGCGAGATGGAGGAGACCGAACGCATCATCGGCGTGTCCCGCTACATCACCAACCCGGACAAATCCAGCTGCGAGTTTTCGCTCGTGGTGGCGGATGACTTCAACGGCAAGGGCTTGGGGTCACGCCTCATGCTGAGCATCATGGAGGAGGCCCGCGACAAGGGCCTGGCCGAGATCGAGGGGCTGGTGCTGGCCAACAACCCCGGCATGCTCAAGCTCATGCGCAGCCTGGGTTTCGCGGTCAAAACCTTTGTCGAGGACCCCGATTTCAAGCTGGTGACCCACCCCTTGTGAGTGTCTGAGACCTGATTTGCCTGTTTTTTAGGCATTTTTTGACGCAAGCCACCCCTGTCGGGGTGGTTTTTTTTGTCTGTTGTTCTTCTCTAAGATCTTTATTTCAAATTAGTAGGAGTAGTAGAGCAAGCGCCTGGTCTGTGGACAAGCCACTTTTTTCCTGACAGATCAACGATCTGGACTGAATCAAAGTGTGTGGGCACTGCCCCGGACGGTGATGTTCGCGAACGGGGACAAGTGTCAGGAAATCCACAGCCCTGTGGATAAATTATGAGTTGCCAGAAAGTTATCAACAAATTTGTGCAAAAAAAATGGCCGACGGTGTCGGCCATGGGGGCAGAACGAAGGATTCAGTGCAGTTGGGCGACCTGCCAGAAGCCGGCGGCCATGCCCAGACCGTGCACCAGAACCGCCCCCACGCTCAGGGCCAGGGCAGGGCGCAAGCGCCGGGTGTCCTGCCGGTGGCGCACCAGCAGCACCGCCGCGCTCAGCGACAGTGGCAGGGACAGCAGACCCCAGAGCGCCTGCACGGGCGGGATCAGCCACCAGGCGCTCAGCGCCAGCCAGCCGTGGGCCAGCAGGATCAGCAGGACATACAGCACGTGGCTGCCGGTGGCACCCAGGCGCACGGCGGTGGTGCGCTTGCTCACTTGGGCATCGCTGGCGGCATCCGGCAGGCTGTTGATCAGCAGCACCGCCATGGTCAGCAGCGCGAAGCTGGCGGCTGCA
The DNA here is from genome assembly GCA_021166755.1 of Hydrogenophaga sp. GTDB lineage: Bacteria > Pseudomonadota > Gammaproteobacteria > Burkholderiales > Burkholderiaceae_C > Hydrogenophaga > Hydrogenophaga bisanensis. The sequence continues at coordinate 9,518 of JAJPEW010000134.1, forward strand.
CTGGCCGGGATCAGGAAAAATTGCCTTCGTTGCACATAGTCCGCACCGATCACCACCAGGAACCACACCAGACCCACCGCCAGTTCGCCCAGCCCGCGCGACATCAGCTTCAGGGGCGGTGCCGAATAGGCCCAGGCCAGCCCCAGGCCCGCCAGCCCCAGGGGAATCAGTCCGCCACCGGTTTTGACCGCCAGCCACAGGCCACCCAGGGCCACCAGCAGCATCAGGCCCCAGGCGACCTCGGCGGTCTGCCGCTCGGACACCAGCCCCTGCTGGATCAGGCGCGAGCCGCCGGCAAAAGGGGTCATGGGTTGCAGGTTGGCGGCATCGGCGCCGTTGCGGGCATCGTGCAGGTCATTGATCACATTGCCGGCCGCATGGGCCAGCACCGCCAGCACGCCCGCGGTCAGGGCCAGACCCGGGTCCAGTCCGCAACCGCAGGCGGCGGCGGTGGCTGTGCCCAGCACACAGGCCACCACCGTCAGGAGCAGGAAGGCCGGGCGGGTCATGCGGATGATCAGCCAGGCACGGGCGTAAGCACTGGCGGGTGCAGGGTGTTTCATACCCCACATGGTATGTCAGCGGTGGCTACACCTGTTCACAGCCTGGTGCCGCTCGCCGGTCGGCGGGCGGCAGGCCACTGGTAAACTGCCTGCCACGCGCCGCGGTACCCCCGGCCGCCAGCCCGCCTCCGACATGTCCACTGTCCTCAACGCCCAAGCGCCCGTCACTTTCGAGATCAAGAGCGCCAGTCTGCCCCTGGTGGCCCTGTTGCTCAAATCGGCCGACCTGTCGCGGCTGGAGGAGGAGCTGCGCCAGCGCTTTGGCGATGTGCCCGATTTCTTCGACCACGATCCGCTCTTGATCGACCTGGGCCCGCTGCAGGCCTCGGACGAGGCCGATGCACCTCTGGATTTTTCTCGCCTGACCGCGCTGCTGGCACAGCACCGCCTGCGTCCCCTGGCGGTGCGCGGTGGCAATGAGACGCAGATGGCGGCCGCCGTGCTGGCGGGCCTGGTGCCGGCCGACGACGCCGTGGTCCAGCGTGCCAGCGGTCCCGCACCCGCCACGGCCCCGGCCGCATCCGCCGCACCGGCGGCGCCTGCCCCGGTGGCGCCGCCGCCGACCCCCAACGCCCTGGTCATCGACAAGCCCTTGCGCTCGGGCCAGCAGGTGTATGCGCGCGGCCGTGACCTGGTGGTCATGGCCATGGTCAACCCGGGGGCCGAGGTGATTGCCGACGGCCACATCCATGTCTACGCACCGCTGCGCGGCAAGGCCATTGCCGGTGCCCGTGGCAACGCCGAGGCCCGCATCTTTGCCCTGTCCATGGATCCGGAGCTGATCTCGATCGCGGGCATCTACCGCACCTCGGAGAACCCGCTGCCACCCGAGGTACAGGGCAAACCGGCGCAGGTGCGCCTCAATTCCGGGCCCGATGGCGACAAGCTCGTCATCGATGCCATCAGCGCCTGATGCGCTGACCCACCGACCAACCCAGACCAACCGAGCGAGAAAGACCCTCACCATGACCAAGATCGTTGTCGTCACTTCCGGCAAGGGTGGCGTGGGCAAGACCACCACCAGCGCCAGCTTTGCCTCCGGCCTGGCTTTGCGCGGCCACAAGACCGCCGTCATCGACTTCGACGTCGGCCTGCGCAACCTCGATCTGATCATGGGTTGCGAGCGGCGTGTGGTTTATGACCTGATCAACGTGATCCATGGTGAGGCGAACCTGAACCAGGCCCTGATCAAGGACAAGACCTGCGACAACCTGTTCGTGCTGGCCGCCAGCCAGACGCGTGACAAGGACGCACTGACGCAGGAAGGCGTGGAGAAGGTCCTCAACGACCTGGCCGGCATGGGTTTCGACTACATCGTCTGTGACTCGCCCGCTGGCATCGAGACCGGCGCCCTGCTGGCCATGCACTACGCCGACGAGGCCCTGGTGGTGACCAACCCCGAGGTGTCTTCCGTGCGCGACTCCGACCGCATCCTGGGCATGCTGGGCAGCAAGACCAAGCGCGCCATCGAGGGCAAGGAGCCGATCAAGGAACACCTGCTGATCACCCGTTACAACCCCAACCGCGTGGCCGACGGCCAGATGCTCAGCCTGGAGGACATCCAGGACATCCTGCGCATCAAGCTGATCGGTGTCATCCCCGAGAGCGAGAACGTGTTGCAGGCCTCCAACCAGGGCACGCCGGCGATCCACCTCAAGGGCACCGATGTGGCCGAGGCCTACAGCGACGTGATCGACCGCTTCCTGGGGGCCGAGAAGCCGCTGCGCTTCATCGACGCCGAGAAGCCCGGCTTCTTCAAGCGCCTGTTCGGGAGCAAGTAAGCCATGTCCTTCCTGTCTTTCCTGCTGGGCGAGAAGAAGAAGACCGCCAGCGTCGCCAAGGAGCGTTTGCAGATCATCCTGGCGCACGAGCGCGCCGGCCGCAGCGCGGCCACGCCCGATTACCTACCGGCCCTGCAGCGTGAGCTGGTGGCCGTGATCAGCAAGTACATCCAGATCAACCAGGACGACATCAAGGTCCACCTGGAGCGCCAGGACGACCTGGAGGTGCTGGAAGTCAAGATCGAGCTGCCCGACCGCAAGCCTTGACGAACGCCCGCCACTGGCGGATGCAGGGTCCCACGCGTTCCCGGATAATGTTCGGGAGTCATTGCCGGAGTATTGATGGATCGCCTGCTGTCGATGCGCGTGTTCGAGCGTGTGGTGGATGAAGGCAGCTTTGCCGGTGCCGCGCGCGCGCTGGACATGTCGCCGCCGGTGGTCACCCGCCTGGTGGCCGACCTGGAGGAGCACCTGGGCACGCGGCTGCTCCAGCGCAGCACCCGCCGCCTGTCCCTCACCGAGGCCGGTCACAACTACCTCAGCCGGGTGCGCAACATCCTGCAGGACATCGACGAGGCCCACGCCGTCACCAGCGCCCATTCCACC
>JAJPEW010000157.1 GCA_021166755.1 Hydrogenophaga sp.
ACCTCCAGGGGCCGTTTCGCACGCTGAAGTTTGCAGGTACGCTTCCCGTGCTGCACACGGTGCAGCCGGATCGCCCCGCGAGTGCGCCTGGACATCGCCCATGAAAGCCCGTCGCTACATTCGCCCCGACACGAGTACCCCATCTTCCGCAGGATCTGAACCGATGAATCCTTCCGCCGAAACCGAATCCATCCCAGTCTCCGACGACAACACCGCCCAGGTGACGCCACCGAGTTCGATCGAAATCGATGTGGGCAAGGCGATGCCACCGGTGCAAGCCCAGTCACTCCCCACACTGGAGCCCCAGGCCATGGAGGCCCCTCCCATCGATGCCACCGACGCAGGTCTCATGCGCAGCTTGCTGGCCGAAGGAATGGAGTTTGTGGGCAACGCGGTGCTGCGGGGTCCTTGCAGTGTCGCGGGTCACGTGGAAGGCAATCTGACCCAGGCTCAGGGGGTTCAGGTGTCCGTGGTGGTCACGGAGACCGGGCGCGTCAAGGGCGATATCGTGGCGCACAAGATCTCGGTGATGGGACACACGGACGGATTGCTGGATTCGGGCGAAGGTGAGGTATCGCTCCATGACTCGGCCAGCGTGCATGGTCTGGTCCGTTATGGCCGCATCCAGGTCAACGGAGCCGATCTCAACGCCACCCTTGAGCGCGTGCCCTCGGCCCGCAAATCGCGCTGATCCGGCGTCGCACGCCCTCCTGTCATGCGGGTCGAGCCCTCCTCCACGCATTCTCCTCGCTTCAACCGTCCGGTGGCCGTACCGTCGACCGAAGAGCTGCGCAGTCAGGCGCTGAACGCCAGCTGGCAGCGGGACCGGCGTGTGGCGCGGCGTCGCCTGGCCTGGCGGTGGGCCTGGTGGTACGCCAGGCAATATGCGTGGATCCTGGCGTTGCTGACGGCTTTGCTGGCGGCGGTCTGGCACTGGTGGCCGGCACCCCGATCAACCTCCGCGCAGACACTGTCCTCGGTCCCGATGAACCCTGGCGCCCGCACCGAACAGGCCGCCAGTGACGAACCCCTTACACTCACTTCCGAAAAACGGCTGCACACCAAGGAGCCCTGACATCATGAGCAACTCTCCCGCCTCCACCCGCCTCGTTCCGGCAGAGCGTCTTTCCGCGATCAACAGCCTGATCGCTGAGGGTGCCGTGTTCGACGGCAACTTCCACACCACCAAAGACCAAGGCATCAAGGTGGATGGCCACCTCAAGGGCAACATCACCTTCGAAGCAGGCGGCACCCTGCATGTCGGCGCTACCGGCGTGATCGAGAACACCCGCCTGGAAGCAGACTACGTGTTCATTGAAGGCAAGGTGCTGGGCACAGTCATTGCCCGCAAGGCCCTGGAAATCACCGGATCGGCCACCTTGCTGGGCGATGCCAGCTACGACGAACTGATCGACATGCATCCGCGTGCCCGCGTGCGAGGAAAAATCGAATACCGCGGCGATATCGACGCCCTGCCCACCTGAGCCGACCCACCAAACAGAAAGCCTGCAGGCGATGCCTGCAGGCTTTCTGTTTTCTGGCGATCCAACGGGTCTGCCACCTTGCGGTGCCGACCCGGTTCGAGCAATCAGCCCAGAGACTTGTTGTAGGCGGCCATGCCGTCCAGGATTTCCTTGTGGGCGGACTCCGGTCCTTCCCAGCCCAGCACCTTGACCCACTTGCCTTTTTCCAGGTCCTTGTAGTGCTCGAAGAAGTGCTCGATGGTCTTCAGGCGCATCGGGTTCAGGTCCTCGGGCTTCTCCCAGCGGCTGTAAAGGGAAAGGATCTTGTTGGTGGGCACGGCCAGCACCTTGCCATCCTCGCCAGCCTCGTCGGTCATCTTCAGGATGCCGATGGCCCGGCAAGGCACCACCACACCCGGCATCAGGGGAACGGGAGTGACCACCAGCACGTCCACGGGATCACCGTCGCCGGCGATGGTCTTGGGCACATAACCGTAGTTGGTCGGATAGTGCATGGCGGTGTTCATGAACCGGTCCACGAAGATGGCACCGGTGTCCTTGTCGACTTCGTACTTGATCGGATCGCCGTTCATGGGGATCTCGATGATGACGTTGAACGCTTCGGGTACCTTGTCGCCAGGGGTGACGTTGTCGAGAGACATGGGGATTCTTCTGAGAGTTGAGGAAAAGGAATCGGCCAGTGCGCGAGAGGCGCGTACCCTGGCGGTCAGGATTAACCCTGATTTTACTGATTCCAGGCTTACTCAATGACGCAGGTCATTTCCTCTGACGGAATTTGCCGCTACATTGTGACCGTTGGCCAATCGCACTGCCCGCACCCACGGAGGGGGACGCGACAGACGCGAGGAAGCAACGCAACGGGGGTGACCCTCAACGCGTTGCCCCCTCCAAGTCAAACGCGAAACGAGCAGGAGAACTCTATGGTTGGACAATCTGCGCTGATATTTGCGCTGGTGTGTGGCCTGGTGGCCGTGGTTTACGGTTTCTGGTCACGCAGCTGGATTCTTTCGCAGGACGCGGGCAACCCCCGCATGCAGGAAATCGCCGGGGCCATCCAGGCCGGTGCGGCCGCCTATCTGGCCAAGCAGTACACCACCATCGGCGTGGTCGGCGTGATTCTGGCCATTCTGATCGGCGTTTTCCTGGACAGCGCCACCGCCATCGGTTTTGTGCTGGGTGCCGTTCTCTCGGGTGCCTGCGGCTTCATCGGCATGAACATCTCGGTGCGTGCCAACGTGCGCACCGCCCAGGCCGCAACCAAAGGCATCGGCCCGGCGCTGGATGTGGCTTTCCGCGGCGGCGCCATCACAGGCATGCTTGTCGTGGGCCTCGGGCTCCTCGGTGTGGCAGGTTTCTTCTGGTTCCTGGTGGGCAACGGCAACCTGACGCCGGACAAGAACCTGGCCAGGCTCCTTAATCCGCTGATCGGCTTCGCCTTCGGCTCGTCGCTGATTTCCATCTTTGCCCGACTGGGTGGCGGCATCTTCACCAAAGGGGCCGACGTCGGCGCCGACCTGGTGGGCAAGGTCGAAGCCGGCATTCCCGAGGATGACCCGCGCAACCCCGCCGTGATTGCTGACAACGTGGGCGACAACGTCGGCGACTGTGCCGGCATGGCGGCCGACCTCTTTGAAACCTACGCAGTGACGCTGATCGCCACGATGGTGCTGGGCGCCTTGATGGTGGCCGCAGCCCCCATGAGCGCGGTGATGTACCCGTTGGCTCTTGGCGGCGTGTCCATCCTGGCGTCCATCGTCGGCTGCTTCTTCGTCAAAGCCAGTCCGGGCATGAAAAACGTGATGCCGGCGCTCTACAAGGGCCTGGCCATTGCCGGCGTGCTGTCACTGATCGCCTTCTGGTTCGTGACCGCCTGGATCATTCCGGACAACGCGATCGCCGCCAGCGGCAGCCAGATGCGCCTGTTCGGCGCCACCGTGGTCGGCCTGGTGCTGACCGCAGCCCTGGTCTGGATCACCGAGTTCTACACCGGCACCCAGTACAGCCCGGTCAAGCACATTGCGCAGGCGTCCACCACCGGT
>JAJPEW010000220.1 GCA_021166755.1 Hydrogenophaga sp.
CGCGCCCCGCTTGGCCGGCTCGGCCACCTTCAGGGTCTTCAGGCGCGGGGCCACGTCCACGCCCAGGTCCTCGGGCTTGACGGTCTCCAGCGGCTTCTTCTTGGCCTTCATGATGTTGGGCAGCGTCACGTAGCGCGGCTCATTCAGGCGCAGGTCAGTGGTCACCACCGCCGGCAGGCTCACTTCCAGCGTTTCCAGCCCCCCGTCGACTTCGCGGGTCACTTTGGCCTTGTCACCGGCGACTTCCACTTTGGAGGCAAAGGTGGCCTGCGGCAGATCGGCCAGCGCGGCCAGCATCTGGCCGGTCTGGTTGGCGTCATCATCGATCGCCTGCTTGCCCAGGATCACCAGGCCCGGCTGCTCCTTGTCCACCAGCGCCTTGAGCAGCTTGGCCACGGCCAGGGGCTGCAGCTCGACATCGGTCTCGACCAGGATGGCGCGATCCGCACCAATGGCCATGGCCGTGCGCAGGGTCTCCTGGCACTGGGACACGCCGCAGGAGACGGCGATCACCTCGGTGGCAGCGCCCTTCTCCTTGAGGCGAACCGCCTCTTCGACGGCAATCTCGTCGAACGGGTTCATGCTCATCTTGACGTTGGCAATGTCCACGCCCGTGCCGTCACTCTTGACACGCACCTTGACGTTGTAGTCCACCACGCGCTTGACGGGGACGATGACCTTCATGTTCGGCTGCTCCTGCAAAGGGTTGGAAAACGGAAAACCGAGGGCACGTCAATTGACGTGCACGTCAATTCGGATTGTATGTGTCTGCCCGGCGCACCGATCGTTCAACCTTGCGAAATGGTCAGATGCAAAAATCGAACGGTCGTGCTTTTTTGTGATTATAGAGGAAGCGTACAGCGGGCGGCACGTACAGCGATGCGGACTCTGCCGCCCGGGCGACAAAGGCAGGGATTTCCCTATTCGCCAACCGATTGGTCGGTTAATTCGGGTAAGTCAGTACACGGTTTCCGAGGGTATTCGCCTATAGTCAATCAGGGCCATTTGATTATCTTGTGTAACCATCAATTCCGTCACCCGCCCTGACCGACAAGGAGACAACCCATGGCTTTTCGCCCCGCCCTCACCGCCGTTTTGACAGCCGGCCTGCTCGCCACCGGCGCAGCCTCTGCACAGACGGTGTTCACCACCTCCAGCTGGGTGCCGCCCACCCACACGCTGACCACCGCCCAGGGCGCCTGGTGCAGCCTGCTGGAGAAAGAAAGTGCCGGCCGCATGAAGTGCAACGCCTTGCCCAAGGCGGTGACCGCAGCGCCCGGTACCTTCGATGCGGTGCGAGACGGCCTGGTGGACATCTCTTTCACGGTCGACGGCTACACCCCCGGACGGTTCATCAACACGCAGGTGGCCGAATTCCCCTTCCTGGGTGACAGCGCGGTGCCCACCTCGGTGGCCTACCAGCGCATTTACAGCAAGTACTTTGCTCCCCTGGGCGAGCATCGCGGCGTGAAGGTCCTCGGCGTGTTCACCCACGGCCCCGGCATCATCTTCAACAGCAAGAAGCCCGTGCTGACGGCGGAAGATGCGGCCTCCCTCAAGTTCCGGATCGGCGGTGGCAACATCAACGAACTCTCCAAGCTCATGGGCTGGAACACCACCCTCAAGGCCGCGCCGGAATCCTTTGAACTGCTGTCCACTGGCGTCATGGACGGTACCTTCTTCCCGGACGAGTCGGTGGCCTCCTTCAAGCTGAGCATGATCAAGCACGCCACCACCTTTCCGGGCGGCCTGTACAACACCAGCTTCGTCTTCATGATGAACCCGGCCAAGTACAACGCACTGTCGGCACAGGACAAGGCTGTCGTCGACAAGATCTCGGGCGAAACCGCGGCGCGCATCTTCGGTGAAGGCTGGGACAAGGTGGACGCCGCCTCGCGCGATGGCGCCCAGAAGGCCCAGGGCGTCCAGCGTGTGCAGGCATCGCCCGCGTTCATCGATGCGGTCAAGGCCAAGCAGCAGCAACTGGAAGACAAGTGGGCCGCTGCCGCCGAGGCCAAGGGTCTGAAGAACGCGAAGGGTGTGCTCGCCGAGTTCCGGGCCGAGATCGCCAAGGCCAAGTAAGTTTCACGCGGGTGTCCTGCGGGACACTGCCCATGGCCGGCGGCCACCGTCACCCACGGACCGCCGGCCTTTCTGTACCCACGCCTACCCCATAAGATGCTCAAGACGCTCGAACGGCTGCTGAACTGGTCCTCCGGACTGATGGCGGCCATGGCCCTGTTTGCCATCATGTGGCTGACGCTCATTGACGTCAGCGGTCGCAAGTTTCTCAACCACTCCGTGCCTGGCGGCCTGGAGATGACCGAGATCCTGATGGTCATCGTCATTTTCGGCGCCCTGCCTCTGGTGTCATGGCGCAGCGAACACGTCGTTTTCGACACACTCGATGCGTTCATTCCCGACTGGCTCAAAGGTCTGCAGGCCCGGGTGGTGCACCTGACCTGTGCGGGAGCCTTTGCGATGATGGCCTGGCTCATGACCACCCGCGCCGAGCGCTTTGCCGAGTACGGGGACATCACGGTCCACCTTCAACTGCCCCTCTCGCCGGTGGCCTGGTTGATGTCGGGGCTGCTGCTGCTGACCGCTTTGGTCCACCTGGTGTATGTGGCCGTCCCGCCGGTCGCTGCCGCGCACGGCGGCCCTGCGCGCGAAGGAGAGCCTTCATGACCGAAGCGGTTCTGGGCTTCCTGGGCGTCTTCCTGCTGGCTTTCCTGCGCGTGCCGCTGGCGATCGCGATGTCGATTGCCGGCATCGTGGGTCTTGGTCTGATGCGTGGCTGGCCCGCGGCTTATGCCAGCACCAGTCAGGTGATCTTCGAGACCGGCTTCCACTACGTGCTGTCGGTCATCCCGCTGTTCGTGCTGATGGGCAACTTCGTGGCGCGGGCGGGCATGGCGCGCGAACTGTTCACAGCCGCCAATGCCTTCGTCGGTCACCGCCGTGGTGGTCTGGCCATGGCCAGCATCATTGCCTCCGGCGGCTTCGGCTCCATCTGCGGCTCCTCGATCGCCACCGCCGCCACCATGTCCCGCGTGGCCTATCCGCAGATGATGGCCCACGGCTACAAGGCCACACTCGCCACCGGCGCTATCGCCTCCGGCGGGACACTGGGCATCCTGATCCCGCCGTCCACCATCCTGGTCATCTACGGCATCATCACCGAGACCGATATCGGCAAGCTGTTCATTGCCGGCATCCTGCCCGGCATCGTGGCCATCGTCTGCCTGTGCCTGGCTGTGGTCTTTGTGACCTGGCGCGACCCGGCCGCCGGTCCTCCGGCCGAGCGATTCACCTGGGCACAGCGGCTGGCTGCGATCCGTGGCATCTGGGGTGTGGCGCTGCTGTTTGCGCTGGTCATCGGCGGCATTTACGGTGGCGTGTTCACCGCCACCGAGGGCGCGGGCGTGGGCGCGGCCGGCGCCTTCCTGTTCGCGCTGTTGCGCGGAACGCTGACCCCCCGGGTGCTGATGGACATCCTGCTGGAGAGCACCCGCACCACGGCGATGCTGTTCACCATCCTGATCGGCGCGATGATCTTCACGAGCTTCATCAACTTCACGACGATGCCGGGCGACCTGAAGGATTTCATCCTCCAGTTCAGCCCGAACCCGATCATGGTCGTGGTGATGATGATGGGGATCTACCTGCTGCTGGGCATGGTGATGGAAGAACTGGCCATCGTGCTGCTGACCATCCCGGTTTTCTTCCCGGTGATCATGGGCCTGGGCTATGACCCGATCTGGTTCGGCATCCTGATCGTGACGGTGGTGGAGATCGGCATGATCTCGCCGCCCGTGGGCCTGAACCTGTTCGTGCTCAACTCGCTGCTGCCGGACGTCAAGCTGTCCACGCTGTATCGTGGCGTCTGGCCGTTTGTCGTGGCCGATGTGGTGCGCCTGGGCATCCTGATCGCTGTGCCGGGTATCGCCCTGATCCTGCCCAGACTGATGGGGTAACAGCCGCGTCAGTGTGAAGGCGGGATCATGTGCACCACCCGCTGCGGATACGGGATCTCGATCCTGTGTTCGCGCAGCGACCGGAGGATGGCCAGATTGATCTCCGAACGGATGTTGAGCTGGCCATTTTCCGGGTCGGCAATCCAGAAGCCGACGGTGAACTCCAGGCCATCGGCCCCAAACGCCGACAAGGCGGCCGACGGCCCCGGGTCCTTGAGCACCCGCGGCTGCGCGGCGGCCGCTTCGATCAACAGCTGGCGCACCAGATCCACATCGGTGTCGTAGGCCACCGACACCACCGTCGACAGCCAGACGCGCGGGTCGGCCAGGGACAGGTTCTCCACCCGGTTGGTGATCAGGATCTCGTTGGGAACGATCGACTCCCGGCCCGCCGGTGATCGGATCAAGGTATAGCGGGCCGTGATGTCGGTGATCCGTCCTTCGAAGTTGTCCACCCGCACGTTGTCGCCGATGCGCATGCTGCGCTCGGCCAGGATCACGAAACCGCTGACGTAGTTGGCCGCCAGCTTTTGCAGACCGAAGCCGATGCCCACGCCGATGGCACCACCGAGCACCGACAGGGCGGTCAGATCGATGCCCACCGCCGTCATTGCCATCATGAAACCCACGAACATCAGCAACGCGCGGGTGGCGTTGCTGATCGCCTTGCGCAAGGAGAGCTGGCTGCCGACGGCCGAGCGCAGCAGGCGAGCCTCGATGGCCGAGGAGATCCACAGGGCCACGATCAGCACCGCACCCGCGGTCAGCGCACCTTCAATCATGGTGCGCAGGGAGATGGTCGAGCCGCCGATCTTCCATTTCAGATCGTCCATTTCAGCCAGCAGCACCGGCAGCAGGCCTGACACCCAAAGCACCACCGACAGCCAGGCCACCCAGCTGATGCTGCGTTCCAGCACACGCACCCAGGGTGCAGCGCCCATGGCGACTTGTAGCACCTTCACGCCGACCCGGATGACGGCCAGCGACATCAGCACGGGGATTGCGACCTTGAACAGCACCACCGGGCCCAGGTACACCGCCAGGGTGCGGGCCAGGTAGCCCAGCGCCAGCAGCAGGAGCGGGAAAAGGGCTCCGTCGAGCAGGCGGTCACCAAAAAGAACAGACTTCTGACCCTCGTCCCTGGCCACGGCACGGCGCACCAGCCAGCTCAGCCCCCAGGCCAGGGCCACACAGGCGGCAAG
>JAJPEW010000205.1 GCA_021166755.1 Hydrogenophaga sp.
GGATCGCCAGGGCGAGTCCCGGATCGGTCACCATGCCGCGCCCGATCATCAGGTCGTCGCAACCCGTGACTTCGCGGCAGCGATGGGCGTCCTCCGGGCGCCAGATCTCGCCATTGGCCACCACCGTCACTTTGCGACCGGCAGGCAGTGACTCCCGCACCTGGGCCACCCTTTCCCAGTAGGCCGGGGGGCGGTACCCATGCGCCTTGGTGCGCGCGTGGATCACCAGTTCCTGCGCACCCGCCTCGACAATGGCGGTCGCACAATCCTCGGCCATCCGGTCATCGTGGTACCCCAGCCGCATCTTGGCCGACACCGGCACATCGGCGGGCACGGCGCGCCGCACCGCCGCCACGATGCGGCCCACCAGTTCGGGTTCGTCCAGCAACACGGCACCACCCCGGCTGCGGTTGACGGTCTTGGCCGGGCACCCGAAGTTCAGATCCACCCCGTGACCGCCCAGACTCGCCAGGCGGGCGGCGTTCTCGGCCATGCACACGGGATCGGACCCCAGCAGCTGAGCCCGCACGGGCACACCCGCCCGCGTGAAGCCGCCGCGATGCAGTTCGGGGACCACACGGTAGAACGCACGCTCGGGCAACAGGGTGTCGGTGATGCGGATGAACTCACTCACGCAACGGTCAATGCCGCCGGTGCGCGTCAGGACATCGCGCAGCGTCGCGTCCAGCAGACCTTCCATGGGCGCGAGCAGGATTCTCATGGGTATTGGAGGCAAAACCGGCGGATTTTACCGACCCAAACGCCGGGCCATGCTTGGCGGACCCATGCCCCCTCCAGTAACATCGCAGACACATATTCATACCAATGACTGACAAATGAAGCCTTCCTCCCTGATGACATCGCTGGGACGCGCCCTGGTCCCGATGGCCCTGACCTTTGCGGCTGGTTCGATGTGCGCACAGACCACGCCGACCTTGTCCGGCGACACGCTGATCAAGGCCGGCACCCTCAAACAGGTCACGGGCGAGGTGTGGATCCGCCGGGACACCGCCCCCCGCCAGGCCGCCGTTCCGGGGACCGCCCTGGTCCCCGCCGACCGACTGGAGACGGGGCCGAAGGGATCGGCCAGCGTCGTGATGCGCGATGGCACCACACTGACCCTGGGGCCGGACAGTGCCATGCGTCTGGACCAGTTCGCCTTTGATGCGACCACCCAGCAGGGCAACTTCCTGCTGGACCTGCTGCAAGGATCGGTCCGGGTGGTGACCGGCTTGCTCGCCAAAGTCAACCCCGACGTCTTCAAGGTGCGCACCCCCACCTCGGTCGTCGGCGTCAGGGGCACCGATTTCATCGTGGATGCCGAACCCGCCCGCTGACCATGCCAAAGACGACAATGTCCATGATGCTTGCCCTGCGCCCCGCCCTGATCCTCACCGGTTTGCTGACGCTGGGCGCCTGTGCGCCGGTCTCGCGCGTCATCCTGCTGCCCCAGGCGGATTCGCCCGCCAGCCAGGTGACGGTGACCACACCGAAGGCACAATTGCTGGTCGACCAACCCTATGGCGTCGCCGAGATCTCGCGCGATGGACGCCTGACGCCGGCCACCACCACCGCCGAGGACGTGGCCAAAACCTACCCGAACCTGCTGGCGCTCCAGCCGCAGCCACCCGAGCGTTTCACGTTGCAGTTCGAGCCTGGCACCTCACAGCTGACGGCCGAGTCCAAAGCCCTGCTGGCCACGGTGATCGAACGGGCCCGCACGCGTCCGGGGGGCGAACTGATCGTGACCGGACACACCGATCGCCAGGGGGCTGCCGATGCCAACGACCGTCTCTCGCTCGAACGGGCCAATGCCATCCGTGACCTGCTGATTGAAGGCGGCTTTCAGTCCGATCTGGTCGAGGCCGTCGGACGCGGTGAGCGGGAGCCGGTGGTCCCCACCGAGGACGATGTGGTCGAGCCACGCAACCGGCGCGCCGAGATTGTGGTGCGCTGAACGGGGCGCCGCACCATGGGAGAGCATTCACTGACCCGCGCCTTGCGCCAACTGGTGGTCAGCCGCCGCACGGCGGCCTTGGGCACGGTCTCGGACGAAGGACACGCCTTTGTTTCGATGGTCCCGTATGCCATCGACAGGGACGCCGGAGAGCTCATCCTGCACGTCAGCGGACTGGCGGCACACACGGCCTTTCTGCAGGCCAGGCCGCGGGCCACACTGCTCGTGACCGATGCCGAGCGGGCCGATGAGCCGGTCCACGCCCTGCCACGTGTGAGCCTTGAAGTGGAGGCCAGCTTCTGCCCCCCCGGCAGCGCAGACGCGGACCGGGCCAGGCGGGTGTACCTCGAGCGCTTCCCGGAGGCCGAGCCGATGACCGCCCTGGGCGACTTCCGGTTTGTCAGGCTGACGGTGCTGGGCGCCCGTCAGGTGGCCGGTTTTGGTGCGGCACGCAGCCTGCCCGCCGATGAGGTCCGCCAGGCGCTGGGGGCCGGATGAGCATGGTGGTGCCCGGGGTACCCGTGCTGTATGCCGACGAAGCCATGCTGGTGCTGGACAAGCCAGCCGGGCTGCTCGCCGTCCCCGGACGCGGCCCGGACAAGCAGGACTGCCTGAGCGCACGGGTGCAGGCGGTGTGGTCCGACGCCCTGGTGGTCCACCGCCTGGACATGGCCACCTCGGGCATCGTGGTCATGGCCCGGGGCATCGAGGCCCAGCGACGGCTCAGCGGCGCCTTCGAGCGACGGATGACGCACAAGCGCTACCGGGCCGTGGTGGCTGGGCGGCTGGCCAATGCGCTGCCTGACAACGGCTGGAACACCATCGACCTGCCCCTGATGGTGGACTGGCTCAACCGGCCCCGCAGCATCGTGCAGCACGAGCACGGCAAGCCCAGCCTCACCCGCTGGCGGCTGGATATGGACCCTGGGTTTGACCTGTCTGCGGACTCGGATTTGAGCACCCGGGTAGAACTGGAACCCGTGACCGGTCGCTCGCACCAGTTGCGCGTGCATCTGCAGGCCATCGGCCACCCGATCGCGGGTGATCCGCTCTACGCGGACTCCGCTCAGCAGGCACTGGCCTCCCGACTGATGCTGCACGCCTGCACGCTGGAAATCCCTCACCCGGTCAGCGGCGAGCGCCTTCGCTTCGACAGCCCCTGCCCCTTCTGAACATCAAGGACATGAACGACGCCACCCGACATCTCTTCATCCTCACCGGCGCCTCGCGCGGGATGGGTCAGGCCATGGCCCGCCAACTGCTGGCCCCGAACCGACTGCTGCTGTGCATTTCGCGCAGCGCGGATGCGGACCTGGCGGCCCGCGCCAGTTCGGGCGGCGCCCTGCTGGAGCAGTGGCAACAGGACCTGGCCGACAGCATCGGGGCCGCCCAACGGCTGGGGCAATGGCTGGCCGGGCTGGACCGCTCGGGCCTGGCCAGCGCTACCCTGATCAACAACGCCGGCGTGATCCCCCGCATCGGTCCGCTGGACCAGTGTCCGCCCAACGACCTGGCCAATGCTCTGCGGGTCGGACTGGAGGCCCCGATGCAGCTGACCGCCGCCTTCCTGCGCGAAACGGGCCGCTGGGTCGATGCCGGCTGGCGCGGTCCGCGCAAAGTGCTGAACATTTCCTCCGGCCTGGGTCGCCGTGCCATGGCTGCGCAGGCAGCCTATTGCGCGGCCAAGGCCGGCATGGACCACTTCACGCGCTGCAGCGCCCTCGACGAGGCCGAGCGGCCGCACGGCGCACAGCTGGTGTCGCTGGCGCCCGGGGTCATTGACACCGACATGCAGGTGCAGCTCAGGGACGGTGACCCGGCCGGCTTTCCGGATCGGGATCGCTTTGTGGAACTCCAGCGGCAGGGGCAGCTCTCAAGCCCGGAAGAGGCGGCTCAGCGCGTGCTGGCCTGGCTGGACCGGCCCGATTTCGGGCAGAACCCGGTGGCCGATGTGCGCGACTGATCCGCTGCCGGGTCGACCCAATCACACGTCACCTCACCCATGACCGACCACGAGACCACCATTGCCCGCCGGCGCCTGCTCGCCGCCTGTGCCTTGCTGCCTCTGGGCGCGCAGGCGGACGAACGGTTCTGGTCCCTCCTGCGGGAGGGCGGTTGCGTGGTGCTGATGCGCCACGCCCAAACTGTGGCGGGTGTCGGCGACCCCCCGGGCTTCCGGCTGGGCGACTGCCGCACCCAGCGCAATCTCAGCGACGAGGGGCGCGAACAGGCCCGGCGCGTGGGAGAAGCCTTCCGGCAACAGGGCATCGTGCTGTCCCAGGTGCGCAGCAGCGCCTGGTGCCGCTGCACCGACACCGCCGATCTGGCATTCGGGCGGCACCAGGTCTGGCCCGCCATCAACTCCTTTTTCAGGAACAACAGCGGCGAGGCGCAGACACGCGAGGTGCTGAAAGCGGTGCCATCGGTTCGATCGCCGGAGAACTGGATGCTGGTCACACACCAGGTCAATATCAGCGCACTGACCGGTGAGTTCCCTGCCATGGGTGAGCTGTTCGTGACCCGGCCCACCGGGGGTGACCGGCTGTCGGTGATGGCACGCCTGGTGGTCTGAGGTCGCCGTCCGGCGCCGGTTCGCGAACCGGACACGCCGCACCAGGGCCACCCCTGGCTGGCGTTACCATGGAGGCAGTTTCCGTCCACCCCATCCAAGGAGCCCGCCATGAGCCGTGAAGTCGTCGTCGTCAGTGCTGTCCGTACCGCCATCGGTACCTTCGGGGGCAGCCTCAAGGACATCCCCCCCACCGAACTGGGTGCCCTGGTCGTGCGCGAAGCGCTGGCCCGTGCTCACACCGAAGGCAAGGACGTCGGCCATGTGGTGTTCGGTCATGTGGTCAACACCGAACCCAAGGACATGTACCTGTCGCGCGTGGCGGCCATCAACGGCGGCTGCAGCGAGACCACGCCGGCCTTCAACGTCAACCGCCTCTGCGGTTCGGGCCTGCAGGCCATCGTGTCGGCCAGCCAGTCCATCCTGCTGGGTGACTGCGACGTCGCCATCGGCGGTGGCGCCGAGAACATGAGCCGCGCCCCCTTCGCCAGCCTGAACATGCGCTGGGGCGCCCGCATGGGCGACACCAAGATGGTGGACATGATGATCGGCGCCCTGCACGACCCGTTCCACAACATCCACATGGGTGTGACCGCCGAAAACGTGGCCGCCAAGTACGGCATCACCCGCGAGATGCAGGACGCCCTGGCGCTGGAAAGCCACAACCGCGCCGAACGCGCCACGGCGGCAGGCTACTTCAAGGACCAGATCGTCCCCGTCATGCTCAAGAGCAAGAAGGGTGACGTGGCCTACGACACCGACGAGCATTTCCGCACCGGTGCCAAGCTGGAGGACTTTGCCAAACTCAAGCCGGTGTTCGTCAAGGAGAACGGTACCGTGACCGCCGGCAATGCGTCGGGCATCAACGACGCGGCAGCCGCCGTGGTGCTGATGGACGCCAAGGCCGCGCAGGCCCGCGGCGCCAAACCGCTGGCCCGCCTGGTCGGCTACGCCCACACCGGTCTGGACCCGAAGATCATGGGCGTGGGCCCGATCTCGGCCACCCAGGCCGTGCTCAAGAAGACCGGCCTGACCGCGGCCGATCTGGACGTGATCGAGGCCAACGAGGCCTTTGCCGCCCAGGCTTGCGCGGTCACCAAGGAACTGGGGTTGGACCCG
>JAJPEW010000243.1 GCA_021166755.1 Hydrogenophaga sp.
GGTGGAAACGGCCTTCATCAGCAACCCGGACGAAGAGGCGCGCCTGCGCAGTCAGGCCTATCAGGACCAGCTGGCCGACGCCCTGTTGCGGGGCATCGTGCGCTACTTCAGCGCCAACCCGCCGCTGGCCCGCAACCGGCAGGCCTGAGGCGTCAGGATAAGGCCGCCATGCGCGCCTTCTCGGCGCGGGCAGCGCGCCAGGCCCCGAAGATGGCAATCAGACCCGGTACGATGATCAGGGCCCAGATGATCTTGGACAGGTTGGCCTTGACCCAGGGCAGGTTGCCGAACCAGTAGCCCGCCGCCGTCAGGCCGATCACCCAGATGACCGCCCCGATGACGTTGTACGCCGTGAACTTGCTGCGGGTCATCTCGGCCACACCAGCCACAAAGGGCGCGAAGGTGCGGATGAAGGGCATGAAGCGGGCGATGATGATCGTGATGCCGCCGTAGCGCTCATAGAAGTTGTGCGCCTGGTTGAAAGCGTTCCTGTTGAAGAAGCGCGAGTTCTCCCACTGGAACACCTTGGGGCCGAAGTAGCGCCCGATGCTGTAGTTCACCTGGTCCCCCAGGATAGCCGCCGCCAGCATCAGCCCTGCCGCCAGTGTCCAGTCCATCAGGCCGGCGCCACACAGCGCCCCCACCACGAACAGCAGCGAATCGCCCGGCAGAAAGGGCATGACCACCAGCCCGGTCTCGACAAAGATGATGAGGAACAGCAGCGCGTAGACCCAGGCGCCGTAGGCCTGGACAAAGGCCTGCAGGTGTTGGTCCACATGCAGGATGAAGTCGATCAGAAAGGCGGCGAGTTCCATGGGTGGGGATTATCTCCGCGACCTACAATGATCCGCGTGAACGCCGCTGCCCACCTGCCTCGCCAAACGCTCCGCCGACCCATCCAGGAATTGCCTGACGAGCTGATCAGCCAGATCGCTGCCGGCGAGGTGGTGGAGCGCCCGGCGTCCGTGGTGCGCGAATTGGTGGACAACGCGCTGGACGCCGGCGCCCGGCAGATCACGGTGCGCCTGCAGGCGGGCGGCATCCGCCTGATCAGCGTCGAGGACGACGGCATCGGCATCCTGCGCGAGGAGCTGCCCACCGCACTCAAGCGGCACGCCACCAGCAAGATCGCCAGCCTGAACGACCTGGAAGCCGTGGACACCATGGGTTTCCGGGGAGAAGCGCTGGCCGCCATCTGTTCCATCGCCGAGGTGTCGGTGCTGACCCGAACCGACGAGGGTGCGTCGCACGGCTGGCTGCTGGACGGCCGCAGCGGTGAACTGCAGCCCACGGCACGATCCCGCGGCACCACGGTCGAGGTGCGGGAACTGTTTTTTGCCACGCCCGCGCGGCGCAAGTTCCTCAAATCGGAGAGCACCGAGCTGGCCCACTGCATTGAGGCAGTGCGCCGCCATGCGCTGGCGCGGCCTGAGGTGGGTTTTGCCATCTGGCACGAGGGCAAGCTGGTGGCGCAGTGGCGTGCCGTGGCGCCCGACCTGGCTGGTGGTGAGCACCTGCTGGATGCCCTGCGTCGCAGGCTGGCCGACGTGCTGGGCGAGGAATTCATCGAACAGGCCGTGGCGGTGAACTGGCCCGCCGATGACGTGCCGGGCGAAGCCGCCCTGACTGGCGGGCAGCAACGCCTGCGCGTCTGGGGCTTTGCCGGCGTGCCCGATGCGGCACGCTCGCGCCCGGACTGGCAGTTCGCCTACGTCAATGGCCGCTTCGTGCGCGACAAGGTCATCACCCACGCCGTACGCAGCGCCTACGAAGACGTGTTGCACGGCCATCGCCAGCCGGTGTACGCCCTGTACGTGGGCATCGACCCGACACGGGTGGACGTGAACGTGCATCCCACCAAGATCGAGGTGCGCTTTCGCGACAGCCGCGAGGTGCACCAGGCGGTGCGGCATGCGGTGGAAAGCGCGCTGGCGGCACCGCGGTCCGCACAGACGCTACCCACCACGACAGCGCCTGCCCCTTCGATGCCGGTCGAGGTGCCCTCCACGTTGCCGGGTCCCATGCCTCGCCAGCAACCCCTGCCGTGGCGCACCGAAGCCCCACAGGTCGGCCAGCGCGTCAGCGACCTGGGAGCGCTCTGGCGTCCCTCCGACCGGGTGACTGCCCCGCTGGATGCGCCGGACATCCAACGTGCAGCACCCGTGTCCTTGTCCAAGCAGACCGCGACCGAGGTGCCCGCTGCACTGCCCGACGGCGAGTGGCCGCTGGGTCGCGCCATTGCCCAGCTGCACGGGGTCTACATCCTGGCCGAGAACGCACAGGGCTTGGTGGTGGTGGACATGCATGCCGCCCACGAGCGCATCGTGTACGAACGCCTGAAGCAGCAGCTGGATGCGCACCAGATCAGCAGCCAGCCGCTGCTCATCCCGGCGACCTTTGCGGCCAACCCCGACGAGGTGGCGACCGCCGAGACCGCTGCCGAGGTGCTGGCCCAGCTGGGCCTGGAAGTGGTGCCGTTCTCGCCCAAGACACTGGCGGTGCGGGCCGTGCCCACCACGCTGGCGGCGGGCGACCCGGTGGAACTCGCCCGCAGCGTGCTGGCCGAACTGAGCCAGCACGACGCCAGCACCGTGGTGCAGCGCGCCCGCAACGAACTGCTGGCCACCATGGCCTGCCACGGTGCCGTGCGCGCCAACCGTCGGCTGACACTGGACGAAATGAATGCCCTCCTGCGCCAGATGGAGGTGACCGAACGCAGCGACCAGTGCAACCACGGCCGCCCTACATGGCGCCAGCTGGGCATGAAAGATCTGGACGCGCTGTTCCTGCGTGGCCGCTGAGCCCAGCGGGCCCGCGTCCGCACCACCAGAGGGCAAACCCTCAGAACACCACGATCGCACCGCACCATTAGCAGGCCTAAAGCACCATTCGCGTGCCTTTTGCGATGCGAAATACCGTTTTTGCATAATGTCATGCACTTTTTTGGAGCATGACAGCATGAAGTACGCATCGGTTCACGATTTCCTCGCCCACGTCGAAGCCCGCAACCCGGGCCAGCCGGAGTTCCTGCAGGCCGTCACGGAAGTGATGGAAAGCCTGTGGCCCTTCATCGCTGCCCACCCCAGATACGCCGAGCAGGGCTTGCTGGACCGCCTGGTCGAGCCCGAGCGCGTGGTCATGTTCCGCGTGTCGTGGGTCGACGACCACGGCCAGGTGCAGGTCAACCGCGGCTACCGCATCCAGCACAGCATGGCGATCGGCCCCTACAAGGGCGGCATCCGTTTCCACCCCTCGGTCACGCTGTCGGTGCTCAAGTTCCTGGCCTTCGAGCAGACCTTCAAGAACGCCCTGACCACCCTGCCCATGGGCGGCGGCAAGGGCGGCTCGGACTTCGACCCCAAGGGCAAGAGCCCGGCCGAGGTCATGCGCTTCTGCCAGGCCTTCGTCATGGAGCTGTTCCGCCACGTGGGCCCGGACACCGACGTGCCGGCCGGCGACATCGGCGTGGGCGGCCGTGAAGTCGGCTACATGGCTGGCATGTACAAGAAGCTGGCCAACAACGCGGCCAGCGTGTTCACCGGCAAGGGCCTGAGCTTCGGCGGCTCGCTGATTCGCCCCGAGGCCACCGGCTACGGCACGGTGTACTTTGCCGACGAAATGCTCAAGACCCGTGGCAAATCCTTCGAAGGCCTGCGCGTGTCCGTTTCGGGTTCGGGCAACGTGGCCCAGTACGCGGTCGAAAAGGCCATGGCCCTCGGAGCCAAGGTGGTCACGGTGTCCGACTCCAGCGGTACCATCGTCGATGAAGCCGGCTTCACGCCCGAAAAGCTGGCCATCCTGATGGACGTGAAGAACCACCACTACGGCCGCGTGAGCGACTACGCCGCCCGCACCGGGGTGAAGTTCGAGGCCGGCAAGCGCCCCTGGCACGTGCCGGTGGACGTGGCCCTGCCTTGCGCCACGCAGAACGAGCTGGACGAAGCCGATGCACGCACCCTGATCAAGAACGGCGTTCTGTGCGTGGCCGAAGGCGCCAACATGCCCTCGACCATCGAGGCGGCCAAGGCCTTCGAGGCGGCCGGTGTGCTGTACGCGCCGGGCAAGGCCTCGAACGCCGGTGGCGTGGCCACCTCGGGCCTGGAAATGAGCCAGAACGCCATGCGCCTGTCGTGGACGCGCGAAGAAGTGGACGCCCGCCTGCTGCAGATCATGCAGGGCATCCACGCCGCCTGCGTCAAGCATGGCCAGCGCGCCGATGGCAGCGTCAGCTACATCGATGGCGCCAACATCGCCGGCTTCGTCAAGGTGGCCGACGCCATGCTGGCGCAGGGCGTGATCTGATTCAGAGCCGGATGCGCTG
>JAJPEW010000268.1 GCA_021166755.1 Hydrogenophaga sp.
GGCGCCTTCCACGGCAGAGTCGATGTCGGCGTCGTCGACGACGATGAAGGGCGCGTTGCCGCCCAGTTCCAGCGACATCTTCTTGACCGTGGGCGCGCTCTGCGCCATCAGGATGCGGCCGACCTCGGTCGAGCCGGTAAAGCTGATGTGGCGCACCACGTCGCTGGCGCACAGCACCTTGCCAATGGCGATCGAGTTGTCGCTGTCGGCGCTCAGGATATTGAGTACACCGGCCGGGATGCCGGCCCGGATGGCCAATTCGGCCGCCGCCAGGGCGGTCAGCGGGGTCAGTTCGGCCGGCTTGATGACCACCGGGCAACCGGCGGCCAGCGCGGGTGCGACCTTGCGCGTGATCATGGCCAAGGGGAAGTTCCAGGGGGTGATGGCCGCGCAGACGCCGATGGGCTGTTTGAGCACCATCAGGCGGCGGTTGTTGTCGAACTGGGGCAGGGTCTCGCCGTTGACGCGCTTGGCCTCTTCGGCGAACCATTCGACGAAGCTGGCGCCGTAGGCCACTTCGCCCTTGGCCTCGGGCAGGGGCTTGCCCTGCTCGGCGGTCATGATGCGGCCCAGGTCGTCCTGGTTGGCCATCAGCAGGTCGAACCACTTGCGCAGGACGATGCTGCGCTCCTTGGCGGTCTTGTTGCGCCAGCCCGCCCAGGCCGCATTCGCCGCGGCAATGGCCTTTTCGGCGTCGGCGGGCCCCAGATTGGCCACGTCGGCCAGCTTCAGGCCCGTGGCGGGGTCGTGCACGTCAAAGCGGCCACCACCCTTGACCCATTCGCCGTTGATCAGGCCGTCGGTCTTGAGCAGGCTGGGGTCCTTCAGCAGGGCCAGAGGAGAGGTCTTCATGTCCATGGTGTCTCCAGAGGAAAATGATTCGGAAAATTATTTAACTTGTTAACCAATTGTGCCCGATGACGGGCCGCCAAGCTGTGCAAGCCGTAGCTTATCCCCTGGAGCGTGCCGCCGCAGTACCGGCGGCGACGTCCGGCGCGGAGCCAATGGGGCTGCCGAAAACCAACAAAGCTGGGCAGCGCGTCGCGGCATGATGGAAAATGGAAGGTTACAGACGCCAGACCGGTGTCCTTCGACTTTCACGATCCAGACCATGACCCGTCCGATTTCCGTCGCCGACATCCGCAAGTCCTTCCTGGACTTCTTTGCCTCCAAGGGCCACACCGTGGTGGCGTCCAGCCCGCTGGTGCCGGGCAACGACCCGACGCTGATGTTCACCAACTCGGGCATGGTGCAGTTCAAGGATGTGTTCCTGGGCACGGACAAGCGCAACTACGTGCGCGCTGCGTCTGTCCAGGCCTGCCTGCGTGCCGGTGGCAAGCACAACGACCTGGAAAACGTGGGTTACACCGCCCGCCACCACACCTTCTTCGAGATGCTGGGCAACTGGTCCTTTGGTGACTACTTCAAGAAGGAAAGCCTGAACTGGGCCTGGGAACTGCTGACCCAGGTTTACAGGCTGCCTGCCGAGAAGCTGTACGCCACGGTCTATCAGGAGGACGATGAGGCCTACGCCATCTGGGAAGACATTTTCGTCAAGGCAGGCTGGACGCCCGAGCGCGTGAAGCAAGAGGGTCGCATCATCCGCATCGGCGACAACAAGGGCGGCCGCTACAAGAGCGACAACTTCTGGATGATGGCCGACACCGGCCCCTGCGGACCGTGCTCCGAGATCTTCTATGACCACGGCCCCGAGATCCCCGGCGGCCCTCCGGGCAGCCCCGACGAAGACGGCGACCGCTTCATCGAGATCTGGAACAACGTGTTCATGCAGTTCGACATGAAGGAAGACGGCTCGGTCACGCCGTTGCCTGCCCCCTGCGTGGACACCGGCATGGGCCTGGAGCGCCTGGCCGCCATCCTGCAGCATGTGCACAGCAACTACGAAATCGACATCTTCGACGTGCTGATCAAGGCCGCCGCGCGCGAGACCGGCACCACCGACCTCAGCAATCCCTCGCTCAAGGTGATTGCCGACCACATCCGCGCCACCTCGTTCCTGATCAGCGACGGCGTGATCCCCAGCAACGAAGGCCGTGGCTACGTGCAACGGCGCATCGTGCGCCGCGCCATCCGCCACGGCTACAAGCTGGGCCAGAAGACCCCGTTCTTCCACAAGCTGGTGCCCGACCTGGTCAAGATGATGGGCGAGGCCTACCCCAACATGGCCTCACAGGCCCAGCGCATCACCGAGGTGCTCAAGGCCGAGGAAGAGCGCTTCTACGAGACCCTGGCCAACGGTATGGAGATCCTCGACGCAGCCCTGGCCGACGGCGCCAAGGTGCTGCCGGGTGAGGTGGCCTTCAAGCTGCACGATACCTACGGCTTCCCGCTGGACCTGTCGGGCGACGTCTGCCGCGAACGCGGTGTCGCCGTGGACGAGGCTGGCTTCCACGCCGCGATGGAAGCGCAGAAGGCCAAGGGCCGCGCAGCCGGCAAGTTCAAGATGGACAAGGCGCTGGAGTACAACGGCGCCGGCAATACCTTTGTCGGTTACGACCGGCTGGAAGTCCCCGCCAAGGTGGTGGCTCTGTATCTGGACGGTACCCCGGTGGCCGAACTCAAGGTGGGCCAGCAAGGCGTCGTGGTTCTGGACACCACCCCGTTCTACGCAGAGAGCGGTGGCCAGGTCGGTGACGAGGGCGTGATCACCAGCGGTGTGGCCACGTTCTCGGTGGGCGACACGCAGAAGATCAAGGCCGACGTGTTCGGCCACCATGGTGCGGTGGCGCAAGGCACACTGGCCGTGGGCGACAGCGTCACCGCGTCGGTCAACCTCGACCAGCGCGCCGCGACCATGCGCAACCATTCGGTTACCCACCTGATGCACAAGGCCCTGCGCGAGGTGCTGGGCAGTCACGTGCAGCAGAAGGGTTCCCTGGTCGATGCCGAGAAGACGCGCTTTGACTTCACCCACAACGCCCCGGTCACCGACGAGCAGATCCGCGATATCGAGCGCCGCGTGAACGCCGAGATCGTGGCCAATGCGCCGACACAGGCGCGGGTGATGGACATCGAATCGGCCAAGGCCACCGGCGCCATGATGCTGTTTGGCGAGAAATACGGCGACACCGTACGCGTGCTGGACATCGGCACCAGCCGCGAACTCTGTGGTGGCACGCACGTCAAGGCCACGGGCGACATCGGTTTCTTCACCATCACCGCCGAAGGCGGCGTGGCGGCGGGCGTGCGCCGCGTGGAGGCCACCACCGGACTGAATGCGCTGCGCTACGTGCAGGGCATGGAAGACACCCTGGGTGGCGTGGCTGGCACGCTGAAGGTGGCGCCCGGCGAAGTGCCGGCCCGCGTGGGTGCGCTGCTGGAGCAGATGCGCGAGCTGGAAAAGGAAATGAACGCGCTCAAGAGCCGCCTGGCATCTGCCCAGGGCGACGAGCTGGTGAATCAGGCGGTGGACGTCAAGGGCATCAAGGTCCTGGCAGCCACGCTGGCCGGCGCCGATGCCAAGGCCTTGCGCGAGACCATGGACAAGCTCAAGGACAAGCTCAAGACCGCTGCCATCGTGCTGGCCGCCGTGGATGGTGGCAAGGTGCAACTGGCCGCGGGCGTGACCGCTGACAGCGTGGGCAAGGTCAAGGCCGGCGATCTGGTCAACTTTGTTGCCCAGCAGGTGGGTGGCAAGGGTGGCGGAAAGCCCGACATGGCCATGGCCGGCGGTACCGACGCCTCGGGCCTGCCCAAGGCGCTGGCCTCGGTTGAGGGCTGGGTGGCAGAAAAGCTCTGACAGCCGGGTTTCGCCGCAGGGCCGCCCCAAGGCGAAACAGCCCCTCTGGGGGGCAGCGACCCGCACAGCGGCGGAGCGTGGGGGCTATGTGTCTGGCCAGTCCAGGCTGAGTCCGCTCTCGAATTGCCTGCGTTCGCCGGTCACCGGATCGGTGAAGGCGATGGCCCGCGCCAGCAGGCGAAGCGGGTCTGCGTAGTCCTCAGGTTCGCCCGGTCCCCGGCGAACCACCGGGTAGAACTGGTCACCGCAGATGGGCAGGCCCAGCGCGTTCATGTGCACCCGCAGCTGATGGCGCTTGCCGGTCACAGGCTCCAGACGGTATCGGGCCCATCCATTGTCCTGCTCCGTTCGGTCGATGCGGGTGTGGCTGTTCGGTTCACCCTCGGTTTCGATCATCCGGTAGAAGGCCTGCGGGTCTTCCACGATGCGGCTGCGGTGGATGCGGGCCCCTGACCAGGCCCCAGTCGAGGGAGCGATGGCCTCGTACAACTTGTCCACCTGACGCTCACGGAACATCGCCTGATAGGCGCCGCGATCCTGGGCACGGGTGCTGAAGAGCACCAGGCCGGCGGTTTCCCGATCGATGCGATGCACCGGGCTCAGGCTCTCAATGCCGGTGGCCTGTTTCAGCCGTACCAGCAGCGTCTCGCGCACGAAGCGTCCGGTGGGGATCACCGGCAGGAAGTGGGGTTTGTCGGCCACCAGCAGGTGCTGGTCCCGGTAGACGATCCGGGCTTCAAACGGAATCCTGGGTTCGTCGGGCAGATGCCGCCAGTAGTACAGGCGCTGCCCACCGGCGTAGGCAGCGTCCGGTGGCACGGGATGACCTTGTTCGTCCAGCACTTCGCCGCGCGCCATGCGCTCGATCCACTCTTGCCAGGTGACCGCAGGCAGACGTTCGGCCAGGAAATCGGCCATCCGGGGCCAGGGTGAGTGCACGCCCGTGGAAGGCAGGGCCACACAACTGGCCGAGACGCCATCGCGTGAGGGAATGGCCGTTTGGCGGGCGGGCCGGGCCATGGCGGCCCCGGCTCAGCGGCGCACGAACACCAGGTCCCAGACGCCGTGGCCGAGCTTGAGGCCGCGGTTCTCGAACTTGGTCAGCGGCCGGTAGTCGGGCTTGGGGGCATAGCCATCACCGCCGGGCGGTGCGGTGTTGGCCAGCAGCGGTTCGGCCGACAGCACCTCCAGCATCTGCTCGGCATAGGGCTGCCAGTCGGTGGCCAGGTGCAGATAGCCACCGGGCTTGAGGTGCCGCGCCAGCCGGTTCACGAAAGGCCCCTGGATCAGGCGGCGCTTGTGATGACGAGCCTTGTGCCATGGGTCGGGGAAGAAGATGTGCACGCCGTCCAGGCTCTGCTCGGGCAGCATGTGGTCCAGCACTTCGACCGCGTCGTGCTGGAAGATCCGGATGTTGCCGATGTTCTGTTCACCGCACAGCTTGAGCAGTGCCCCCACGCCAGGTTCATGGACCTCGCAGCACAGGAAGTTGTCATCCGGGCGAACCTGGGCGATCTGCGCCGTCGCACCGCCCATGCCAAAGCCGATTTCCATGATGAGCGGCGCGCTGCGGCCGAAAGCGGCCACCGGATCCAGTCGCTGGTTCGCGTCATAGGCCAGCAGGAACTTCGGGCCGAACTGTTCGAAGGCACGCTGCTGACCAGGGCCTACCCGTCCGGTGCGCAGGACATAGCTCTTGACCTGGCGCATGTAGGTACCGGCATCGGGCGGTGGGCGGTGGGCGTGACGGGGATCGGTCATGGCGGTGCCGTGGGACAGGGTGGGGCGCCGATTGTAAAAGGCCAGGCCCGGACCCAGGCCGCCAGTGCATCGGCGGTGGATGTGCCTCCGGGCATCGGGGTCAGACCAAGCGCGGTCGCTGCCTGGTTCATGGCAGTCAGCGGGTCGTCCAGTGCCAGGGCCTCGGCCCCATTCTGCTTGCTCAGTTTTTCCTGGTTGGGGCCGAGCACCAGGGGTGTGTGCAGGTGAGCCGGGGTGGGCAGTCCCAGCGCGCGCTGCAACAGGATCTGGCGCGGGGTGTTGTCGGCCAGGTCCATGCCGCGCACCACGTGGGTGATGCCCTGGGCGCCATCGTCCACCACCACCGCCAGCTGGTAGGCCCAGAGACCATCGGCCCGGCGCAGCACGAAATCGCCCACTTCATGTCCGACATCCTGTGACTGGGACCCCAGCCGGCGATCGATCCAGTCCACCCGGGAGAGCGAGCCGCCGCCGACGTGAAAACGCCAGGCCCGTGCCGGGCGGCCCTTCAGGCCACCATGTTCGGGCCGGCAGGTGCCAGGGTACACGGCCGCATGGTGCCGTTCACGCGGCGTGCCCTGGCGACACAGCGCTGCCTCGATATCCTTGCGGGAGCAGGCACACGGGTAGGCACGTCCGATGGCCACCAGGCGGTCCAGTGCTTCCTGGTACAGCGCACTGCGGGCAGATTGCCAGACCACGGGTTCGTCACTGACCAGCCCGCAGCGGGCGAGCTGTTCCTGGATGAACCGGTCGGCGCCCGGGATGCAGCGCGGCGTGTCCACGTCCTCAATGCGCACCAGCCAGGTGCCTTGGTGGGCCCGAGCGTCCAGCCAGCTGGCCAGCGCGGCCACCAGCGATCCCGCATGCAGCGGACCGGTGGGCGAGGGCGCAAAGCGTCCCCGGTACCTCACACCATCGCCAGGGCCAGCTCAAGACCCGAAACAAAAGCGTCTTCCACGCGGTGTCCCAGGCACCAGTCACCGCACAGACCCAGCCCCGACGCTTCGTCGAACAGGTGGCTCTGGCCCAGTGGTGTCTGCGTCTGTGCATAGCGCCAGCGGTGCACCACCGCATGGGCGGGTGTGGCGCGGATGCCGGTGACTTCGGCAAACGCCTTGAGCAGCTTGGCCTGCACCCGGTCTTCGCTGTCCTCCAGGTGGCGGGTCGACCACTCGGGGCTGGCGTGAACGGTCCAGCGCTCGATGCTGCCCCGGCCGGGCTTGCTGCCCTCGCGCGCCAGCCAGCTGATGCGGTGATGGGTGCTCCGGGCGGCGTTCCAGTGAGGACCGAAGCTCTTCATGCCCGGTTGCGAGGCGTTGGGAAACGCGACCATCAGGGTCCAGCATGGCGCGACGGAAACCTCCGCCAGACGCTTCTGGAAGGCGGGTGCCAGCGAAGAGGCCTTGAGCAGATCGGCGGCCTGCGGATGCGGCATGGCCAGCACCACCTGGTCAAAACCGCCCAGCACCTCCTGCCCGGCTTCACCGTCCACCGACAGATCATCGGTGCGAAGTTGCCACTTCGTGCCGTCCAGCGCATCGCGCTCGATCCTGACCACCCGGTGCTGCAGCAAGGTTCGGGCGTTGAGGTCACCGAAACGTTCGGGGTGGGCCAGGGGTTCTGCCCAGTGGCCCACCAGTGCGTTCATGCCGGGTTTGGCCACGTAGTGCGGTTCCTTGGGCGGCGGCGCGCTGGCCAGCACATGACCCAACGCATCCAGGATGCGAACCGTGCTGACGCTCCAGGGACGCACCACGTCCTGAGCGTTGAGCAGCACGCGCGCAAAGCGGCTGTCCCGCGCGGTGAAGTACTGGGCCCCGTGGTCGAATCCACCGAACTCGGTCCGTCTGGTGGCCATGCGTCCCCCGAACCCCCGGCTTTTCTCAATGAGGGTGACGTGGCAACCCGCCTGGACCAGGGTGCGTGCGCAGGCAATCCCGGCCATACCGGCGCCTACCACCGCCACATGGCGCACGGGGACGGAGGCCGTGCCGGTGTCGGCAACCTGGCGGGAGGAGGGGCGACGGGGGCGTGCGTTCTGGGTGGTCATTGGGGTTGGCCCTTGCTGGCGTGGAACATGGGAATCACTGTATCAGCGCCGACAGCGCCTGCGTTGATGAGGGTCAGGTCTGATGGTGGTGATGCAGCAGCGCGTGCTGGGTGGTCGGATGTTGCAGGCGGTCCAGCCACCAGCGCAGGGCGCGTCCCTGGCTCCCGGCATTGCGGGGCTGGCGCCACGCGTAGTGCATCCGGATCTGCCGGCTGGGTGATTGCACCTCCTTGACCACCAGCCGTCCCGCCGCGATGAAAGGCTGTGCCAGCGGCAGCGGCAGGAATCCCGCCCCCAATCCGCGCAACTGGGCTTCGAGCTTGTGCTGCATCGAGGGCACCGTCAGCACGTCCTGACCAGGCCCGATGTTGTGCGACACCCCGCGGCCGCGCTGGGTGGTGTCCGCCACCGCCACCGCCCGATAGCGCTGGCGTTCTTCGTCGCTGATCGCCCGCTCAGCGGCCGCCAGCGGATGGTGGGGCGCCACCGCAAACACGAACTCGATGTCTCCCAGCGGTGCGGTCTGGATGTCCGGTCCCATGGGCGTGACATTGGCCGCCACGCCAATGGCCAGATCGGCCTGGCCCGCCTGCAGCACCTCCAGCGTGCCCGACAGGGTCTCTGCGCGCAACCTCAGCCGCGTGGGTGCCGCCTCGGCATAGAAAGCCTCGGCCAGCTCAAACAAGGTACCGCGGGCGATGACCGCATCGGCGGCGATGGTCAGCTCGGGTTCCCACCCGGTGGCCACGCGCTTGACGCGCCGCGCGACGGCGTCCAGCTCTTCCAGCAGGTAGCGACCTGCCCGCAGCAGCTCTGCTCCGGCCGGCGTGAGCTGCGCCCGGCGCGCGCTGCGGTCGAACAGCAGCACGTCCAGGGCATCTTCGATCTGACGGATCCGGTAGGTGAGGGCACTGGGCACCATGCCCAACTCGCGCGCAGCGGCGGCCATGCTGCCCAGGCGCGCCACGGCCTCGATCAGGCCCAGGTTCTCGGGTGACAGGGCAGCTCGCGTCGCAGAAATGGCCATGGGGGCTCCATTCGTTCAGTCTGGGTGAATGATGCCATCAAATCCGTGCAAACCACATGCAGTATTAGTTTTCGACAATCAGGCCATACCAGTCCGATAGTGACTGTCTGCTCTCACCGGAGAAACCCAGATGATCCAGATCCGTCGATCCAATGCCCGAGGCTACGCCGACCATGGCTGGCTCAAGAGCTTCCACTCCTTTTCCTTCGCCGACTACTTCGACCCGGCCTGGATGGGGTGGGGCAATCTGCGGGTGATCAACGAGGACCGCATCGCTCCGGGCACCGGCTTCGGGACCCACGGTCACCGCGACATGGAGATCATCAGCTACGTGCTGCAGGGCAACCTGGCGCACAAGGACAGCATGGGCAACATCAAGGGCATCCCCCCCGGCGATGTCCAGCGCATGAGCGCGGGCACCGGGGTGCGCCACAGCGAGTTCAACCACGCGCCCGAGAGCGTGACCCATTTTCTGCAGATCTGGATCGAACCGGACGAGCGTGGGATTGCGCCCAGCTATGAGCAGAAGAGCTTTGCTCAGGCCGACAAGCGCGGTCGTCTGCGCAAGGTAGCCTCCCGCGACGGGGACCAGGGCTCGGTCCGGATCCATGCCGACGCCACGATGTACGCCGGGCTGTTCGACGCTGGAGAGTCCGCCGAACTGGCGCTGGATCCCAGTCGCAAGGCCTACGTGCATGTGGTGCGCGGGCAGTTGCAGGTCAACGGTCAGACCCTGGCGGGTGGCGACGCGGCCGTCATGGCGCAGGAAACGCTCGTCCGTCTGGAGCAGGGACAGGACGCCGAGGTGCTGGTGTTCGACCTGGCTCCTTGAACCCTGATCGAAGTTACTTTTTTCGTCAAACCCGGGCAGCCACTGCCCATCATCAGGAAACCAACATGGCAAAAATTGCAGTCGTCTACCACTCCGGCTACGGTCACACGCAGCGCATCGCCCAGACGGTGGCCGAGGGCGCTGACGCCGACCTGCTGGCGATCGACGCCGATGGCAACCTCAGCGAGGCCGACTGGGCCACGCTGGGTGAGGCCGACGCGATCGTCTTTGGCACCCCCACCTACATGGGCGGCCCGAGCTGGCAGTTCAAGAAATTCGCCGATGCTTCGTCCAAGGCCTGGTTCACCCGCGCCTGGCAGGACAAGTTCTTCGCCGGTTTCTCGGTCAGCGCCAGCCTCAATGGCGACAAAGGCCAGACCCTGGCCTACCTCAACACGCTGGCGGCCCAGCACGGTGGTCTGTGGATCAGTCTGGGCATGCTGCCGGCCAACCAGCTGGCGGCCACCCGCAATGACGTGAACAACCTGGGCGGGTCGGTGGGTCTGCTGGTGCAGGCGCCTTCGGACGCCGGTGCCGACAAGATTCCTCAGGGCGACGTCGACACCGCCCGCAAGTTCGGCGAGCGGGTCGCGGCCGTCGTGGCCAAGTTCAAGGGCTGAGCCTTTCGGTGGGTTCATGGCCGATTAACATCCGGCCATGAAGATCATCAGCATCATTCCCTGGGCAGACTGGCTGGCGCTGGTCTGCTTTTTTTCGTTGTGGGTCGGCTATGCCTGGTTCGCCAAGGTCTGGGGCCGCCGGCGGTCCTCGTTGCTGGTGACCACCAACCGCTACCGCGCCTACTGGATGATGCAGGCGACGCAGCGTGATCCACGCATGCTCGATGGGCTGATCACGCAGACCCTGTCGAATACGCCGGCCTTCTTCTCGTCAACGTCCATCCTGGTCATCGGCGGTCTGTTTGCCTTGCTGGGCACCACCGAAAAGGCCACCGAACTGATGAGCGAGATCCCGTTTGCCCAGGCGACCACGCTCATCGTGTTCGAGTTCAAGATCCTCGTGCTGATCGCGATCTTCGTGTACGCGTTCTTCCGCTTCTCGTGGTGCATGCGCCAGTACACCTTCGTGGCGCTGGTGATCGGTTCAATGCCACCCCCCGAAGATTTCGAAGCGGGCAAGCACGACCGGCAGAAGTTTGCCGACCGCGCCGCCGCCATGGTCGGGTCCGCCGCGGAAACCTTCAACGACGGGCTGCGAGCCTATTACTTTTCCTTTGCCCTGCTGGCGTGGTTCGTGTCACCGCTGGCCATGGTGGTGTCCACAGGCATCGTCGTGGCCATCCTCTACAGCCGTGAGTTCCGCTCCGACGTGCTGCAGGTGCTCAGGGACTGAGCTTCACATCGGCTGCACGCAGGGACAGCAGCGCAAAGACCCATCCCGCCAGGGCGCCCGCCAGCGCATCCAGGGCCACGTGCTGCAGGGTGGCCAGGGTGGACCATGCAATCGCCACGCAGAAGAGGTCGCTGGCCCAGATCCATCCCCGGGGCGCCCTCATGGCGGTCAGCAGGTGGTGCATCCAGTAAGCGGCAAAAACCGCCGAGGCCACGTGCAGCGACGGGCATGCGTTGCCCGAGGCGTCGACACCCTTGAGGAACGACAGACTGGGATGCTGGGACCAGTCGATGGGAAAGTCCGGCACCTGCGTCGGAAACACCCAGAAAATGACCAGGCAGACCAGGCAGAGCAGGCTGACCCACAGGCCGAATCTCAGCAGACCGCGCAGATTGCCGATCAGGGCCGGTGCCAGTGACACATAGACCCACAGCGAGGCGTACACCGGAAAGGCCCATGGTGTGAACGGCACCCAGTGATCGATCCAGATCTCGGGCATCACCCAAGGTTCCCGGCTCGGGTTGCGCAGGATGGAGAAGTAGGCCCAGAAGAACAGCACCATGAAGGCGCTGGTGCCGACCGCCTTCAGCGGCCACAGGTACACCAGGCGCAAATACAGCTCCCGTTGCCAGGGCAGCGGTGAAATGGTTTTGTCAGATGTCGGTGGCATGCGTGAGACGGTTGGCTGGCACCGATGATATCGAGGGCATGCCCTGTGACGGGCGTTCGCAGGCCGGCAGATACAATAAAAGGTTTTCCAGGGACGGCATCAGGGAGCCGTCTGGCCCTTGTCTGCGTCGATAGGCCCACCATGAATTCCAACGAACTGATACAGAACTTCCTTCGGGATCGCCTGGGTGTGGAGCCCGAGCGGGTGGTCGAGGAGGCTGAGCTGGCAGACCTCGGGGTGGACTCACTGATGCTGGCCGAATTGATGTTCGAGGCGGAGGACCGTCTGGGCATTTCCATTGGCTCCGACGAGGGCGTCCCCCGGACAGTCGGGGACATGAAGGCAGTCATTGAACGCCTGCTGGCGGCCAAGCAGGCGAGGGCATGATGCACCGCCGCGTTGCGGTCACTGGTCTGGGGGTGGTGAGCCCCTACGGTGGCGACCTGAATGATTTTTTCGACAGGCTGGTCAACGGCGAGTCGGCTGTCGCGCATCTTCAGACGCAGGACGTGCCCCGTCCGCTGTCCATGCCCTTTGTCCGCTGCACCGGCTTCGATGCCGATGCGGTGCTGGGCAAACCACTGGCCTCGATGATGGAGCGTTTCTCACACCTGGGTCTGGCCGCCGCCTTCGATGCCTGGGCGGATGCCGGCCTCGAGCGTCAGGTCGACAACCCCGACACCCGCGAGAACTGGGGTTGTGTGTGGGGGACCGCCCTGGGCGGGATTCTGGCGTTTGAACGTGGCTACAAGGACATGTGGCTCAACGGGCGCGAGCGCCTGTCGCCCCTGGCAGTGGTCATGGGCATGAACAATGCCGTCAACGCACATGTGTCCATGCAACTGGGCCTGGGCGGGGTGAGCTCCAGCCACACCGCGGCCTGTGCGTCCTCGGCGATTGCGATTGGCGAGGCTTTCCGGCGCATTCAGGCGGGCGATGCCGATGTGATCGTCACCGGTGGATCGGATGCCTCCCAGACCTATGGCGTGGCGCGTGCCTGGGAGGCCATGAGGCTGATTGCTCCCGGAGAAGGCGATGCGGCCGCGCAGGCCTGCCGGCCGTTCGCCTCGGATCGTCGAGGCCTGGTGCTCGGTGAGGGCGCAGCGGCCCTGGTGCTGGAGGACTGGGATCATGCCCAGGCGCGCGGCGCGCGCATCCACGCCGAAATGGTGGGCTACGGGGCCAGCTGTGACCACAGCCATCTGGTTCGACCGGACGCCCGGGGACAGATCCGGGCCATGCGCTCGGCGCTCATGCAAGGCGCGCTGGCGCCGGAAGACATCGACTACGTCAACGCCCACGGCACCGCCACGCTCGAGGGCGACCCGGTGGAGATCCGTGCGCTGCGCGAGGTCTTCGGCGAGCATGCACCGCGTCTGCCGGTCAGCGCGACCAAGTCCATGCATGGCCACCTGCTCGGCGCGGCCGGTGCCATCGAAGCCTTGACCACCGTGA
>JAJPEW010000295.1 GCA_021166755.1 Hydrogenophaga sp.
GTCTTGGCCGCAAAATGCGTGGCCGCCAGTTCGATCATTTCGCCGGCGCCGACAAACAGCACCTTGATGTCCTTGAGGTCTTCAAAGAGCTGGCCAGCCAGCCGCACGGCTGCCGCTGTCATGCTGATGGAGTGGGCGCCGATTTCGGTGGAGGTGCGTACCTGCTTGGCCACCGCAAACGACCGCTGGAACAACTGGTGCAGGGTGGTGCCCAAGGCGCCGGCCTCATCGGCTGCACGTACCGCGTCCTTCATCTGGCCCAGGATCTGGGCTTCACCGAGCACCATGCTGTCCAAGCCGCTGGCCACGCGGAACGCATGCCGCGCGGCCTGATCCTCCCGAAGGATGTACGCGTGGTCGCGCAGGACATGGGGACTGACCCCACCCATGCTGGCCAGCCAGTCCAGGGTCGGCTCGACGGCCGACTGGTCACCGGCGCCATACAGCTCTGTGCGGTTGCAGGTGGACAGCAGCGTCGCTTCGGGTTGGCGGGCAAGACTCTGGCGATAGCCGTGCAGCGTGGGCTGGATTTGGTCGAGCGCAAACGCAAACCGCCCGCGCAAATCGAGCGGAGCGGTGTGGTGATTGATACCGAGCGCCCAGACAGACATTGGCGAATTATAAAATTCCCTTGCGCCGACTCCAACGACGCCTCACTTCGGACGATTCAATGACTGCGATTGCTGCCTTGGGGCATGTGGCCAACTTTTTCGCCCCCGCCCTGGTGGTCGCGCTGATGCTGTCGCTGATCCCCCGCCTGCGCTGGGGAAAATCCCGCTGGAGGGGATTCATCAAGGACACGCTATGGCTCAGTCTGGCCGGCTTCGGGGTCCTGTTGGCGGGTCTCAGCTGGTTCGATCGAGACGGCAAGATGGCCACCTACGCCGCGTTGGTGCTGGCGCAAGGCAGCATCGCCTGGTACCTGCGCCGGTCCTGAAGCCAGTTGATCAGGACGGATTGGCTGGTGCAAACCGGTCGACCGCATCGGTGATGATGCCGTCCGTGCCGAGAGCGATCAGGCGTTGTGCCGCCCATTCGTCGTTGACCGTGTAACTCAGTTGCCGCAGGCCCATGCTGCGGGCTTTGTCCACCAGGGCCTCATCCCACAGCGCGTGGTTGCACACCAGGGTCGCGCAGTCAAGCGACTGCGCAAAATCCTCCCACCCGTTCCACAGCGAATCCAGCAGCAAACCTCTGGGCAGGTGGGGTGCAGCGGCCTGGGCGGCCGCCAGGGCCTCAGGACGGAACGAGGTGAGCAGTGTTGGCGTAGCCGCACCGGCCCACAGGCGGGCCGCTTCGCGGGCGACCGCGGTACCGGTCTCGTGCTCCTGCCCGGGTGTGGGTTTGATTTCGATGTTCAGCAAGCAGGCGTTGGCCAGGCACCAGCGGGACAGCGCTTCCAGCGTGCATACCGGCTCACCGGCGAACCCTCGCGAATGCCAGCTGCCTGCATCCAGCCGTGACAACGCAGACCATGGCAGTTCTCCTGCGGTGCCGCTGCCATTGGTGGTCCGCTCCAGGGTGGCGTCGTGCAGCAGGAAGACCTGGCCGTCGGCGCTGAGCTTGGCGTCGCATTCAAACATGCGGTAGCCATGCTGCGCGCCGAGGCGAAAGGCCGCCAGGGTGTTTTCCGGGGCCAGCTTGCCGGCGCCCCGGTGGGCGATCCAGCGCGGGTAGGGCCAGGGCTTCACTGACGCCTCCCGGTCTCGGCATCGAACCAGTGCACCCTGTCTTCCCGCGGCTTGACGCTGATGGTGCTGCCCACGACGGGGGCGCCCTGGTCCTCGTGCAGGCGAATGATCAAGGGTTCGCCAGCCAGTCGGGTGTGGATCAGGCGCTCGGCACCGAGCAGCTCGACGGTCTCGACCTGGACCTGCCAACCGCCATCGGCGATGTCCAGGTGCTCCGGACGGATGCCCAGCAGACTGCCCGGTCGGCCGCCTGGCACATCCTTGAGCAGGTTCATCGGGGGTGAGCCGATGAAGCTGGCCACGAACGTTGTTGCCGGGCGGGCATAGACTTCTTCCGGGGTGCCGAACTGCTCCATGTGTCCGCCGTTCATGACGATCATGCGCTGGGCCAGGGTCATGGCCTCCACCTGGTCATGGGTGACGAACAGGCTGGTGATGCCCAGTTCCCGGTGCAGCTTCTGGATTTCCAGGCGTGTCTGTGCCCGCAGCTTGGCGTCCAGGTTGGACAGGGGTTCGTCAAACAGGAACACCTGGGGTTGGCGAACGATCGCCCGGCCCATGGCCACGCGCTGGCGCTGGCCGCCTGACAGCTGTCGGGGCTTGCGTTCGAGCAGGTGCGACAGCTCAAGGATGCCGGCGGCCTTCTCCACCCGCGCCCGGATCTCGTCCTTGGGCAGTTTCTGGATCTTCAGGCCGTAGGCCATGTTGTCGAACACGCTCATGTGCGGATAGAGCGCGTAGTTCTGGAACACCATGGCGATGTCGCGCGCGGCGGGCTCCAGCCGGTTGACTACCCGGCTGCCAATGGAGATCTCGCCACCGGTGATTTCCTCCAGGCCCGCGACCATCCGAAGAAGCGTGGACTTGCCGCAGCCGGATGGCCCAACGATGACGATGAACTCGCCATCGGCGATCTCGGCGTTGACCCCGTGGATCACCTGCAGCGACTGTTTGCCCTGGTGGTATTGCTTGACGACGTTGCGAAAGGAAAGGGATGCCATGACAGATCGGTTTATTTTTCGGTATCGACGAGGCCCTTGACGAACCACTTCTGCATCAGGATGACGACCAGGGCCGGTGGCAGCATCGCCAGCATGGCGGTGGCCATGACCACGTTCCACTCGGTGTAGGCCTCGCCCGCGATCAGGCGCTTGATGCCCAGCACGATCGGGTACATCGACTCGTCGGTGGTGACCAGCAAGGGCCACAGGTACTGGTTCCAGCCGTAAATGAACTGGATGACGAACAGCGCCGCGATCGATGTGGTCGACATGGGCAGCAGCACGTCCTTGAAGAAACGCATCGGGCCGGCACCATCGACGCGGGCTGCCTCGACCAGTTCGTCCGGCACGGTCAGGAAGAACTGCCGGAACAGGAAAGTGGCCGTGGCCGAAGCAATCAAGGGCACGGTCAGGCCTGCATAGCTGTTGAGCATGCACAGGTTGGAGACCACCTCGTAGGTGGGGCCGATGCGCACCTCGACCGGGAGCATCAGGGTGACAAAGATCATCCAGAACACCAGATTCCGCAGGGGGAACCGGAAGTAGACGATCGCAAAGGCCGACAGCAGCGAGATGGCAATCTTGCCGATGGCAATCACCAGGGCGCTGATCAGGCTGACCAGCATCATGGGGCCGCCGGCAGGCAGCTTGCTGCCCATGCTGGTTTCTCCCCCGAAGAGCGCCAGCCGATAGCTTTCCAGGAAGTGTGAGCCTGGCAGCAGGGAAAGCGGACGGCTTTGGGCGATCTCCTGGGCCGACTGGGTCGAGGCGACCAAGGTGAGGTACACCGGGAAGGCCACGATGGCCACGCCGATGATGAGGATGGCGTGGGCCAGGATGTCGAGGAAGGGGCGTCGTTCGATCATTTGGCTGCTTTCAGTACTGCACCTTGCGCTCGACATAGCGGAACTGGATCACCGTCAGCACGATGACGATGGCCATCAGGATCACCGATTGCGCAGCCGATCCGCCCATGTCCAATGCCTTGAATCCGTAGTAGTAGACCTTGTAGACCAGAATGGCGGTGTCCTTGCCAGGACCACCTTGCGTGGCCGCGTCGACGATGGCAAAGGTGTCAAAAAAGGCGTAGACAACGTTGATCACCAGCAGGAAGAAGGTGGTGGGCGAGAGCAAGGGGAACACGATGGTCCAGAAACGGTGCCAGGGCGTGGCGCCATCAATGGCGGCTGCTTCGATCAGGGAGCGGGGAATCGACTGCAGGCCTGCCAGGAAGAACAGGAAGTTGTAGGAAATCTGCTTCCAGACCGCAGCCATGACAATCAGGGCCATGGCGTGCTCGCTCCTGAGCATGTGGTTCCATTCCACGCCCATAAACTGCAGCGCATAGGCCACGACACCCATGGGCGAGGCAAACATGAATACCCACAGCACACCGGCCACCGCAGGTGCCACGGCATAGGGCCAGATCAGCAGTGTCTTGTAAAGACCGGCCCCGCGGATGACCCGGTCGGCCATCACCGCCAGCAACAGCGCAATGCTCAATCCGCTGACGGCGACCAGAATCGAGAAGATG
>JAJPEW010000303.1 GCA_021166755.1 Hydrogenophaga sp.
TCTGGATGATGCAGCCGCGCTTTGACAAGCGGGTGGGGACGTCGCCTTTCAGCCTGGTGGAGCAGCCGCGCTTTCGGGCCGGCTTCGACTTCCTGCGCCTGCGCGCCCAGACCGGCGAGGTGGATGAGGAACTGGCGCACTGGTGGGAAACCTTCAGCATGGCCGACGATGACCACCGCCAGGACATGGTGGATGCGCAGCGCAAGGCCAACCAGCCCAAGGGCGCCGGTGGCGGTGGCAAAGCGCGTCGCGTGCGCAAGGGCGATGCGGACCATCCGGCAACCGCCGGCGGCCCGCAGCCGGCCGATGACCCGCGCTTTCGCCCGGTAGACGATGAGGACGCGCCGAATCGTGTGTCTTACCGCAGCGCCTTCGCGCCCGACAGCGACACGGCCGAGGACGAAGAGCCTGCGGATGGCACCAGCGAGGGCAGCGCAACGCTGGCCAAGAAGCGGCGCCGTCGCCGTCGCAAGCCCTCGGGTGGCGGCGGTGCAGCGGGCCAAGGCGGCCCCGCGCCCGCCAGCGAGTGAGGTCCGGGCTGGTGCCGCGCCCGGAGGTCACGGCCTACGTGGCGCTGGGCGCCAACCTGGGCGATGCAGCGCAGGCCCTGCGCGCCGCCCTTCAGGCGCTGGATGCCGCGCCAGGGGTCAGGCTGCGGCAGGCGTCGAGCCTGTACCGCACCGCACCCATCGAGTCCAGCGGACCGGATTACATCAACGCGGTGGCCGAGGTGGGCACGACGCTGAGCGCGCCCGATCTGCTGTCCGCCTTGCAGGTCATCGAGAACGCCGCTGGCCGCGAGCGCCCTTACCGCAACGCGCCGCGCACGCTGGACCTGGATCTGCTGCTGTACGGCAGCGCCCGTGTCGCATCACCGACGCTGACCGTGCCCCACCCCCGCATGAACGAACGGGCGTTTGTGCTGGTGCCCCTGGCGGAAGTGGCACCGCATCTGGTGAATGAGAGCGCGATGACGCGCGTCAGCGACCAGACCATCGAGCGGCTGGCCTGAGACGGTCCCTCCGGTCGGGACCCTCAACGAGGACCGCTCTCGAACTGTTCCGCGTTCTTGCCCTTGAACGGCGCGTAGAAGGCCTTGATGGCGTTCATGTCGGCCTCGATGTCGCCGGTCGGTTCAAACAGGGGGCCCAGGCCGCTGCGTTTGGCCGCGTAGTCCATGTAGGCCATGATGATGGGGACGTCGGCCGTGCGAGCGATGTGATAGAAGCCGGTCTTCCAGTAGCGGGTCTTGCTGCGGGTGCCTTCGGGGGGCACGATGAGTTGCAGCGGACCGTCCGCGTCGCGGATGGCCTGTGCCGAGGCAGCGACCAGGTTGTTGGCCTGTTCGCGGTTGACAGCGATGCCGCCCAGCCAGCGCATCAGCGGCCCGAACGGCGCCTTGAAGATGGTGTGCTTGCCCATCCAGTAAGGATTGAGGCGCAACGCAAAGGCCACCATCAGGGTGTAGGGCAGGTCCCAGTTGCTGGTGTGGGGGGCGGCAATGAAGACGCTCTTGGTGGCCTGCGGTGGCAGACTGCCTTCCACTTTCCAGCCGGTGAGTTTGAGGAATGCGACCGAAAAACCGCGCAGCAGCGTGTTGACCACCGGGGTGGTGAAGATGGTACGGTGCATGACAGCGGGCTGGCGACTTTCAGGGCGCCAACCGCTCGCGCAGCCAGCTGCCATCGTCCTGCAGGCTATAGCGCAGGCGGTCGTGCAGACGGCTCTTGCGACCCTGCCAGAACTGCCAGGTGTCGGGTTTCAGGCGGTAGCCGCCCCAGTGCGGCGGGCGCGGCGGATTGAGCAGGAATTGCGCGCCGTATTTGGCGGCGTTGGCCACCAGCACGGCACGGCTGTCGATGACCTCGCTTTGCGGGCTGGCCCAGGCACCGATGCGGCTGTCCAGCGGGCGGCTGTGAAAGTAGGCGTCGCTTTCCTCGGCGCTGACCTTCTCCACGATGCCTTCGATGCGCACCACGCGTTCGAGCTCGACCCAGTGGAACTGCAGCGCCGCGTAGGGGTTGCCAGCCAGCTGGCGGCCCTTCTGGCTGTGGTAGTTGGTGTACCAGACGATGCCGCGCTCGTCGTAGCCCTTGATCAGCACCACCCTCGTGGTGGGCCGCAGGTCGGCGCCCACGGTGGCCACCGTCATGGCGTTGGGTTCGGGCACTTCGCCCTTGATGGCTTCGTTCAGCCACTGGTCGAACTGCTTGAGGGGGTCGGCGTGCGAGGCCGACTCGCTGAGTTCGGCCTTCTCATAGCTTTTGCGGAGG
The DNA here is from genome assembly GCA_021166755.1 of Hydrogenophaga sp. Lineage (GTDB taxonomy): Bacteria > Pseudomonadota > Gammaproteobacteria > Burkholderiales > Burkholderiaceae_C > Hydrogenophaga > Hydrogenophaga bisanensis. The sequence goes on from JAJPEW010000303.1 coordinate 2,274, forward strand.
TCGGCGATGTTCATCGTGTCAGTATAGGTTCGGGTCACAGGTGGTCGGCCAGTTGCAGCAGTCGGGCCAGGGCGTGGTCTTCAATGTCGTGGGCGCGCAGTCCATGCAACGTCTGACGGGCGTAGTCCAGGGTGCTTCCGTAACGACCTCGGGCGTGGGCAAAGATGTCGCGGTACTGCTCGTCGCTCAGCGGTCCCGTGTAGTTGGGGCTGCGCTCGGACAGCGTGAATGCCAGAGCCCGCACCGGACCTTGCGGCGTATGGCACAGCAACCATTTGGGGTCGTACACCGGGTTGGGCATTTCGCGCTCCCACAGCGCGGGCATGGTGGCTTCGACCTGGTCGTGCGGCAGCCGCAAGGCCACGCCGTCGCAGCAACCGCCGCGCATGAGCGCAAAGACCAATCCCGGGCGCTCGGGCGTGCCGCGGTTGACCCGGCTCCACATGTGCAGGCATCGGTGGTAGCCATGAACGCGGGCCGGGCGGTGTTCGGCGGCCTCGAATTCCGGGCGCCAGACCAGGGACGCGTAGCCGAAGACCCACAGATCCGCCTGGGGGCCGAGAGAGCGCCATTGATCAAGGGTCTGCGCCATCATGGCGGGGCCGTTGCGCTCCGCGGGCACCCACGAGGTGTAGCGCAGTGGACGTGGGGCTGGGGGCGCAAGGGCGGTGTCAGGGCGGGCCATCTAGAATAGCGGGTTGTGCGTGCAGACATTGCCATTCTTGCGCATTGCACGCCGCGGCGCCAGCCGCCCGGTCATTGACCTGACACCCACCCGATACCCTCATCCGGAGCTTTCCCAACATGTCTTCCCAAGATAACGATCAGGACATTCGCGTTGTTGCCGTCGTGCTGATTTCCGCCATCCTGCTGGCCGTCGGCCTGGCCGTGGGCATGGGTATCCACAAGTCCCGCGCCGGTGCCGCCAAGGGCGCGCCGGCTGTTGCTGCACAGGCACCAGCTGCCGAGGCGTCCGCAGCGCCGGCTGCCGCCGCAGCGTCGGGTGCCGTGGCTGCGGATGACGCCAGCATCGTCGTCGAGAATGGTGTGGTCAAGTTCTACTTTGCTTCCGGCAAGGCCGATCTGGCGCCGGGCGCCGCCGAGGCACTGAGCGATGCCGTCGCTGCAGCCAAGGGCGGCAAGAAGCTGGTGCTGTCCGGCTTCCATGATGCGACCGGTGATCCCGCCATGAACGCCGAGCTGGCCAAGAAGCGTGCCATGGCCCTGCGTGATGCCCTGGTGGCGGCGGGTGTGGCCGAAGCGTCCATCGAGTTGAAGAAGCCCGAGCAGGCCACCGGTACCGGCAACGACGCCGAAGCCCGTCGGGTGGAAGTGGTGATCGCCGACTGAGATCGCCGATCTGCCTGCCAGAAGAGCCCGGCTTTGTCCGGGCTCTGTCGTTTCTGGAAGTGCGCGTGCGGGCGGCGCGAGCACGCGAGCTGCGGTCAGCGAAGTCCCTGGCCTGCCTGTTGTTCGGCGCGCTGGATCAGTTCGATCTTGTAGCCATCCGGGTCGGTCACAAACGCGATGACCGTGGTGCCCCCCTTGACCGGGCCGGGTTCGCGCGTGATGTTGCCGCCGGCGGCGCGGATTTTCTCGCAGGCCGCGTAGGCATCGGGCACGCCCAGGGCGATGTGGCCGTAGGCGGTGCCCATCTCGTATTGTTCCACCCCCCAGTTGTAGGTCAGCTCGATCTCGGCCTGGCCCGGGTTGCCGCCGTCGAAACCCAGGAAGGCCAGCGAGTACTTGTACTCCGGGTTCTCCGAGGTGCGCAGCAGCTGCATGCCCAGCACCTGGGTGTAGAAATCGATGGAGCGCTGCAGGTTGCCCACGCGCAGCATGGTGTGTAGAAGTCTCATCGCGGTGTCCTCATCGTCGGGAAACCGGCGATTATGTGGGTTTCAGTGCGCGAACGCCGCCAGCAGGGCGCGAAGGGCATCCATGCGGAACGGTTTTGCCAGGAAGTCGTTCATGCCGGCCTGCAGGCAGCGTTCCCGGTCACTGGCGAAGGCATTGGCCGTCAGCGCGATGATGTGAGGCTGGTGCGGCAGGGGGAGGCTGCGGATGGCCTGCGTGGCCTCCACACCGTCCATGTCGGGCATCTGCATGTCCATCAGGACGATGTCGTAATCCTGGGCGGCCACCTTTTCCACCGCATCGACGCCGTCCTTGGCCACGTCGCCACGGATGCCCAGCTTGTCGAGCATGGCAACCGCCATGGTGCGGTTGATGTGGTCGTCATCCACGACCAGCACCCGCAGCGATGGCCGGGCGGCGGACGAGACCGGGCCCAGTTCGCCGGGCACTGTCTCGGCCGCGGCCTGGCCGTGACCGAGCCAGACATACAACGTGAAGGTGGTGCCGCGGCCGTCCACGCTGGTGACCCGGATGCTGCCGCCCAAGGCCTTGCACAGCTTCTCGCAGATGGCCAGCCCCAGGCCGGTGCCACCGTACTTGCGGGTGGTAGACGTGTCGACCTGGGAGAAGGCCTGGAACAGCCGATCGATGCGTGAGCTTGGAATACCGATACCGGTGTCGCGCACGGTCACCTCCAGGCGCACGCCTTCGGTGTTCTGGTGGGCCACGCGGGCCTCCAGCTCCACCGATCCCTGCTCGGTGAACTTGATGGCATTGGAC
>JAJPEW010000016.1 GCA_021166755.1 Hydrogenophaga sp.
CGCCAGAGGTCGTACTTGGTGATCCAGCCATCGCGCGAGCCGAAGAACACGTAGCGGCCATCGGGCGTGAACTTGGGACCGCCGTGCAGGGCAAACCGGCTGGGGAAACGGGTGATGACTTCAAACTTGTCACCATCGAGCAGGCTGATGTGATGGTCACCGCCCTCGACCACCACGAACAGGTTCATCGGATCGGCGGTCCACAGAGGTGTTGCCGGGTCGGCGGCCGGTGCCGGATGGAAGACGCGCGAGGCCCGGATGTCGTCCTCTCCCCAGCGAGGGGTGGGTACCACCGGGTTGCGGATGAACGCCGCCAGTGCCGACAGCTCGGACGCCGACAACTGCTGGGCGAAGCCTGGCATCTGGGTGGCTACTCGGCCATGGGTGATGACCTCCAGGGCTTCGGTCGGGCGAAGGCGGGTCAGGCTCTCGGGCAGCAGGGCCGGCCCCATGGCGCCCGTGCGCTGGTCGCCATGGCACACCGCGCAATGCTGCTGGTACAGCGCTTTGGCATCGACGCCCTGGGCCCCGGCGATGTCCATGCCCATCCACACCAGACCAGCCACCAGACTGGCCCTGGCCACGTTGGCCAGGCGCTCTCTCCAGGGGGAATCAGGCGGCGTGCGCATACGGCACCTCCTTGATGAAGATCGGTGAAGACGGCTGCCGCACCGGCGTCAGGCCGCCAGCCAGGCCGATTTCCTCATCGCTGAGGTAGCAGCCGGGATCCTCGGCCCAGGGGTTGCCGGTGAGTTGCTGGGCGCGTGTGCGGGTATTGCCGCCGCAAATGTCGAAGTGCCGGCACTGAGCGCAGCGACCCTGCACCGGACGGGGATGTGCCTTCAGGCCCGCCATCAGCGGGTCGGATGTGTCCGCCCAGATCTGGGAGAACGGGCGCTCGCGCACGCTGCCCAGGCTGTGGTGCCACCACATGGTGTCAGGGTGGACCACACCCAGGTTGTCGATGTTCGCCACATTGACGCCGCTGGCATTGCCGCCCCAGGCGACCAGGCGTTCGCGCAGCGTGGCGGCCCAGTGCGGGAAGCGTCGCTCCACCCAGCGCAGCAGATAGGGGCCGTCGGCATCGTTGTTGCCGGTGACGTATTCCTCATCCAGGCCTTCCCGGGCGGCCATCCAGGCCCGGTCGTACAGACGGTCCAGCGCCTCGCGGGTGGACTGGAACTGGGCGTCCTTGCCGCGGTGGATGTTGCCGCGACCCGCATAGTTCAGGTGCGAGAAGTAGAACTTGTTGACGTGCTCACCCCGCATGAGTTGCAGCAGCGGGGCGAAGTCGTGTGCGTTCAGCGAGGTCATGGTGTAGCGCAGGCCCACCTTGACACCCCGATCGCGCAGCAGGCGGACCGCAGCCAGGCTTCGGTCGAACGCACCGTCCAGACGGCGGAACTTGTCGTGCGTCTCGCGCAGGCCATCCAGGCTGATGCCCACATAGTCAAAGCCCAGGTCCGCGATGCGGTCGGCCATCTCGCGATCGATCAGCGTCCCGTTGGTCGATAGCCCGGTGTAGAAGCCCATCAGCTTCGAGCGCTGCGCGATGTCGAAGATGTCAGGCCGCATGAGCGGCTCTCCGCCGGAGAGGATGAGCACCGGCACGCGGAAGGCCTTGAGGTCGTCCATCACCTCGACCACCTCGCGCCAGTTCAGTTCGCCCGCGTAGTCGTGGTCGGCCGAGAGGGCGTAGCAGTGTTTGCAGGTGAGGTTGCAGCGGCGGATCAGGTTCCAGATCACGACCGGACCGGGCGGTTTGCCCGTTCCGCGACGGCTGGCTACGGGCCACTGCCCGGTTTCTTCGGCTTGCGCGAGTTCGCGCATGAATTGACTGATGCGGAACATATGATCAGCTTTCCGAAATCCGCAATCCGGTCTTCTTCAGGATGGCGGTGGAATAGAGAATGTTGTGGGCCCGGCAGGCCTGGCCCAGCACGTCGGCCACTTGTCTGGCCTGCACCTCGACTTCGTCACGCGAACGCCCGTGCAGCATGGCAAACAGGTTGAAGCGCCACACCGGCAGATGGCGCGGTCGGCGGTAGCAGTGGCTGACAAAGGGCAGCCGACCGACCGCCTCGCCCAAGACGTCGACCTCCTCGTCGTCCACGTCCCAGACGCTCATGCCGTTGGCCGTGAAGCCCAGCCGATAGTGATTGGGCACCGCCCCGATGCGCCGGATCAGGCCTCGGTCGAGCATGGACTGCAGGCGCTCACGCACCAGATCGCCACTGATGCCCAGCGAGGCTCCGATGGCCTCGTAAGGCCGGGGCACCAGCGGAAGGCCGGCCTGCGTGGCGCCGATCAGGCGGCGATCCAGATCATCCATGGCTGACATGAGCATCCTCCAGCAGAGGCAGGCGCAGTTCCACAAAGAACTCGCGCTCCTTCGGAAACTCGAAGACGGTCAGCCCGGTGGTCGCCTCCATGCGCCGGACCACGTCGGCCACCTCGTCGGCGCGGGCGACCGCGATGACGAACCACATGTTCAGCGGCTCAGAGCCCTCTCCGGCCACACGATAAGCCGACTCGCGGCGGTAGTTGTGGGCCACCTCGGGCATGCCACTGAGCACCTCGGCGACCTCATTGAACCGCTCTTCGGGCACGGCCATGGCCGCCAGCACAAAGCGGCCGCCGGCGCGTTCGATCTGGAACAGGGGACC
>JAJPEW010000021.1 GCA_021166755.1 Hydrogenophaga sp.
GAACGAAGTACCCGGGCGCAGTCCCATCAGAGAGGCCAGCTCGGTGCGCGCGTTCATCAGGTCCTGGCGCAGGCTTTGCAGGGACCGCAGAATTTCCAGCAGTTCCCGCTGGTACTGCAAAGCTTCCAGCGGCGGGCGCAACTGTTGGGCTTCGACCTTACGGGAATCGTTCAGCGCCGCCTCGGCCCGCTCGATCAAGGGACCGATCTTTTGCAGCAGACGCTCGGCCGACACGGCCCGCCAGTAGGCAGCGCGGACTTCCTGGGTGATGTTGTGCACCACCTTGCGCTCACGCTCCTTGCCGATCAGGAAGCGGTCTGCTTGCTGGTTGGCGCGCACATAAGACAGACCAAAATCCAGAACATTCCAGGTGAAGGCCACGTCATAGGTGCTGCGACGCTTGTCCTGCGAGACCGAATAGGACGGATCGGCGGGCAGGGGTTCAGGGTTGCCATCGGCAAACTGCACGCTGGCCGAAGCGGCATAGTTGTTGCGCTCTGAGTAGCCGGCCGCGGCCGTCAGGCTGGGAAGCAGGTCATGGCGGGCCAGCTCGATCTGCTTTTGAGCCAGAGCAGACTCCAGCACCTTGAGCTTGCGGTCCCGGTTGTTGCGCACCGCCCGGGCAATGGCCTCGTCCAGCCCGATAGCCTCGGAGATGGCGTCACGTTGCTGCGACAAACGATCCACATCGGTGCGGATGGAAGCCCTTAACTCGTCGGTGGTCAGCGCCACGGGCTTGACGGCACAACCGGTCGACAGGGAGACCGCACCCAACAGGATTGCATATTTAAGTTTCATTTTTGTTCAATGAATATAAAAATTAATAAAAATCGAAGGTGCTGTAGCAGATGTCGTTGATTTGTAACGAATTATTTAAACCATAATAAAGGCAAAACCTCCAATTCGGCTCTCTTTTCCTCTCCTTTTTGATAGTTTTTTGGTTTATTTTTTGCAACCGTGAGAGATCGCACAGGGCTGGCTGGTCAAGCCGCCCGGGCGGTGAAACGGTTGCCAAGGCGGCATGAGACGATCAAACAACATGCACGAACGAACCTTTCCCTACACCGTGGCCTTGGTCGATGACGAACCGATCCTGCTGGATGAATTGGGGTTTCAGCTTCGCAGGCACGGGTTTGAAGTCGCCACGTTCAGCCAGGCGGCCGAGCTTTACCGGCACCTCGCGGTGAACACCAGGGTGGTGGCAGTGCTGGACATTGGGCTTCCGGGTGAGGACGGTCTTTCCATTTGCCAGTACTTGCGCGAGCACAACAAGCTGATGGGCATCGTCTTGTTGACGGCCCGGGGCCAAAGAGACGATCGCATCAAGGGGCTTGCCGCGGGGGCTGATGCCTACCTGACCAAACCGGTCGATCTGGACGAACTGGTACTGACCCTCAAGCGCCTGGGTGAGCGGTTGACCATGGAAGGATCTGGGTTTCGCCCCAGCCAGGACAAGGATGAGATCGTGGTGGACGGCTGGCGGTTGCGTCTGGCGTCGGCAAAGATGGTGTCCTCACATACCGGCGCGGAGGTGCCGCTAACCCTTCAGGAGGTGATGCTCCTGCGAGCATTGACCCGCGCGTTACCGGGTGTCTGCTCCATCGAGTCCCTCGGGGTGGCATTGGGTATGGAGACAGAGCAACTGGACAAACACCGCATTGAAGTGATCGTCAGCCGGTTGCGAACGAAGATCGGTCGGCAGACGGGGGAGACATTTCCCTTGCATGCACGACGCGGAGCCGGGTACTACCTGGGGACAAATTCCTGAGCACCCCTGGATCCTTGAGGAGCCAGCTCTGGATGACCACTGCGCGGAAAGCTCAGAGAGAAAGTGGTCCCCACACCGGTCTCACAATGCACTGAAATGCTTCCTCCGTGCAGGTCTACCACCCGCTTGACCAGGTAAAGGCCCAAGCCCGCACCAGGCTTGTCCTTGACGTTGGCTCCCCGGAGGTAGCTGGTGAACAGGTTGTCACGCACCTCAGGCGCCAGACCTGGTCCCCGGTCTGTGACGGTGATCGTGACGGTGTCACGACGCCCCGTCAGACGCACTTGCACCGGGCTCTCGGCGGGTGAATAGCGCAACGCGTTGGTGACAAGGTTGCGCAAAGCCACATCCAGCAGAACCGGGTCTGCGTGGATATGAGTGTCTCCGTCCACCTCTACCTGAAGACGGCCACCGTCATCAAGCCCGTCCTGAAGGGACGTGACCACACCCTGGCAGTCTGTGATCTGTGGCCGCAGGGCAATGGCTTCATCATCCAGACGGTCCTTGGCCAGAAACTGGGTAGTCAGTCCATCCAGTCGCCTGACACCCTGGCGAATCCGGTCAACGCGCCGCAGCAGTTCCTGATCCCCCGATTCCATCAACAGCTTCAGTGATTGTGCCGCTCCATCGATGATCGCCAATGGCGTCTTTACTTCGTGAGACAGCATGGCGACCAGACGGCTTTGCTCCATGCGTGCACGTTGCTCTTCCCGAACACGTTGCTGGGCCAGCTGCAAACGGGTCCGCTCCAGTTCTCTTTGCTTTCGGACCCAGGCCAGCAACGCCGCAATGACAAGCGCAGCGCCACCCATCACCTTCCACGCCAAGGAGTAGTCCACCACACCCTGGACCTGGATGGACACATGTCGATTGACAATGGCCTCGCGGTCTGCAGCCGTGACGGACCTGACACCCTTGTCGAGAACTTGATGAAGCAGCACCTGATCCTTGAGAACACCAATAGCCAGTGCGTTGGTGTATTCAGGAATCTGTCCTGAGATCTTGAGGTTGAACAGGCCCTCCCTCTTGATGGTGTAGGCCGCCACGATCAGGGAACGTATGGTCATGTCTGCCTGGCGCGTCGAGACCATTTCGATGGCCTCGGCTTCACTCTCGGTGGGGATGACCTCCAGGTTGGGAAAGTCATGGCGAACCCTCTCCTCGACCATCGTTTGCCGCGGCAGGGCCACCTTTTCGTTGGTCAGGTTCCGGACGTCGACTACAAAGGGGTGCTCCTCCCGGGTTATGAGCACGTTGGCATCCTGAAACAGCGTGGAGGTGAACCGCAGCCAGCGCTTTCGTTCGTCGGTCGGATTGAGAAAGCTCATGATCTGGCAACGGCCGTCTTTCGATGCCCTGATGCTTTCCTCCCATGACGACACTGGCAGAATATTCAGCCGTAAGCCCACCCGGCTGACCACCAATCTCAAGAGATCGCCTGCAATCCCGACATGCTCACCGGATTCGGTCAACCGCTCGAAAGGCTCCCAGTCAGGATCGACGCAGACCGTGACTGGCTCCGAACGAGCAACGAAGGCCTGCTCGTCGGCTGTCAGTGGCACACGCTGAACAGCATGTGTCGCCTGATCTTGCGCATGAGCGGGGAACAGGACGAGCAAGGCAAAAACAACGGAAAGAAACAAGCGCCTTGCACCGACGGGAGAAAGAGACTGGTGGATGCCGCGCATAGGTTTCAATCGGCTACATTTGAAGAAGGCACAACCGTCACGGTTGGTAACCCAATGAAGAGCATGCATCGTACAGAGGAAGGCGGCATTGCGTCTCGCGAATGTTCCACACGGCGGTCCGTGCTGGCTGGACTCGGAGCTTGGTGCACCCTGATGCACGCCAGTCCCTTGTTGGCCCAACCCGCCTCGGCCGCTGCCGAGGAAGCCAAAGCCCCTCCCCTGCCCGCCATCGGTTCGACAATGACCGTCCCGGCGATCGATCTGCTGCAAGGTGCAGGCCGTTTCGATCCGGCCGCAGCGCAAGGCAAGCCCTTGCTGATCTATTGGTGGTCCAGCACCTGTCCCTTCTGCGCGCTGCAGAGCCCCAGCATGGAGAAACTGTGGCAGTCGCAGAAAGGTGGTCACTGGCAGATGCTGGCACTGTCGATCGACCGCAAAACCGAAGACGCCGAGACCTATCTGCGTGCCAGGGGCTACAGCTTTCCCGCCGCCTGGGCCAGCCCGGCCTGGCGTACCCGGTTCCCCAAGCCCAAGGGACTGCCGATCACGCTGGTGATCGGCCGGGACGGCAAGGTGCTTCTGGCCGAGAAAGGCCAGATGTTCGATGAGGATGTCCAGGCGATGGCCGGGCTGTTGACCGCATGACGCCAGAGGCCATGCCTGACACACGGCTGCAGGGTGCCTCCAACTTCCGGGATCTGGGCGGCCTGCGCAACCGCCATGGTCAGCGCTTGCGCCACGGCATGGTGTTCCGCTCGGACCATCTGGCCAACCTCTCTGCCGACGACCAGGCGGCTCTGCGCCAGATGGGCGTGACGCACAGCATGGACCTTCGGGGTGTCCAGGAACATGCGGCACGTCCGTATGCCATCGACGGCTTGCGTCATGTGCCCTTGCCGATCGAACCGACGGTGGTCCGGCGGGTCGAGGCGTTGCTGCGCCGGGGCACGATCCCGACCGAGTCCGAGACCGTGGCCCTGATGTGCGAGACCTATCAGGATTTCGTGCGCTACCACGGCCCCACCTTCGGCACCCTGTTGCGGCATCTGATCGAGCAACCCACACCGCAGGTGTTCCACTGCACCGCAGGCAAGGACCGCACCGGCATGGCGGCGGCCCTGCTGCTGGGCGCGCTGGACGTGGACCGGGACACGGTGATGGAAGATTACCTGCTGACCAACCAGCGTTACCGCCGTGACGCGGCCTGGGAGGGACAAGGGCCGGAACACATGATGGCCATCCTGTGGCAGGTGCAGGAAGCGTTCCTGAACAGCGCCTTCGAGACCATCGACCACCACTTCGGCGGCTTGGACGCTTACCTTGAAGGCCCGGTCGGCCTGCACCGCATGCAGCGGGAGGCGCTGCGGCAGCGGCTTCTGGCCTGACACCGGCAGCTGCCTGGGGCCGAGGGGATCAGCGGCCGGCGTCCTGGCCCACGATATCGATGCGGCGTTGCAGCCGCGCCACCTCATCCGCTGCGCCGGCGACGCGCGCACGCTCCTGAGCCACCCGCAACCAGGCCAGCAAGGGGCGCCGCCAGCCTTGCGCCGAAGCCGTGTCGATGGCCTGAGCGATGACCTGGGGATCGGCCCTGCCCTGCCGGAACAGCACACCGGCGGCAATCAGGCGACTTTGCGGATCCTCGATGCGCGCCAGTGCAGAACCTCCCGATGCCGGTCCGACCATGTCGCGGTGCGCCACGGGCAGCAGGGCTCCGTCGGTGGCCAAGGCCTGGCCCCGGAGGTAGCGCGCGTAGGCCTGCTCCTGCGGGCCACCGTCCCGTTGGACCTCCTCGGCCGTGGGGCAAGGCATGTCCTCCAGGGTGGCCACACGCGCAGCGCACCGCAACAGGGCCAGCCTGAGCACCAGCGCCGGCTGGCCCGTGCGTGACAGCTCACCCAGGGCGCGGCGGTGCTCGGCGTCCTCGATGCGCACGTTGCCCTCCAGCCAGGCCAGAGCGGCCCGGTCCGCCGAGCTGCGGGCATTCATCTGCCAGTCCGGTGCGCGCGGCCCGGCACAGGCGGCCAGTACCGTGGTGAGGGCCAGCCCGAGACAAACTCGCAGCGCCCGTGGGGATGAGAAGGCTTTCACTTGAGTTCGATCTCCGAAGGACGGGAGAAGGGCCAGCGGCGGTTGATGTCGTTGATCAGGGCATCGACCTTGCGCAGGCTGGCCTCCACGTCGGCGCGCAGCACACCCAGGTCGACCGTGGCCGCCCGGGTGTTGGCGGCCACGCCTTGGGCTTCCACCAGCACGGCATCCACCTTTTGCAGGGTGCCCCTGGCCTCACCCAGCAGCCCATTGATCTGCTGAACCGCCGCCCTCAGGTCCGGCACCAGGGCGCCCTGCCCCTCGGGCGCGCCCTGACCGAACACCTGCCGGTCGGCATTGGCCACCAGGCTGTCCAGGCGCGCCGCCAGGGTATCGGCCCTGGCCAGCAAGGTGTTCGCGCGCTCGATGGTCGCGACCACCCGGGCCGCA
>JAJPEW010000023.1 GCA_021166755.1 Hydrogenophaga sp.
AATCCCCTGATCTACGTGCTGCTGGTGGCTGGTGGGGTGACGGCGATGCTGGGCAGCCATGTGGATGCCGGCGTGATCATGGGCGTGGTGCTCATCAACGCGGTCATCGGACACATCCAGGAAGGCAAGGCAGAGCAGGCGCTGGCGGCGGTGCGCAGCATGCTGGCCGAGCGAGCCACCGTGCTGCGCGGGGGCGCACGCCCCCAGATCGACGCAGCCCCCCTGGTGCCGGGCGACATCGTGCTGCTGGAGGCCGGCGACCGGGTGCCGGCGGATCTGCGCTTGCTGCAGACCCGCAACCTGCGCACCATCGAATCGGCCCTGACCGGCGAATCGACCACCGTGGACAAGGACAGCCTGGCGGCGCCCGCCGACGCCGGCATCGGCGACCAGCACGGCAAGGCCTTCTCGGGCACGCTGGTGGCCTACGGCACCGGGACCGGCGTGGTGGTGGCCACCGGCTCTGCCACCGAGATCGGCCGCATCGGCACCCTGGTGGGCGATGTGCAGACCCTGGCCACCCCCCTGACCCGGCGGCTGGACCAGTTTGCCCGCCAGATCACCGCGTTCATCCTGGTGGTGGCTGCCCTGACGGTGGCCTACGGCCATCTGGTGGCGCAGATGCCGATGATGGACCTCTTCCTGGCGGTGGTGGGGCTGGCGGTGGCGGCCATTCCCGAGGGCATGCCGGCGGTGGTGACCATCGTGCTGGCCATCGGCACCCGCGTGATGGCGCGCAAACGGGCCATCGTGCGGCGGCTGCCGGCGGTGGAGTCGCTGGGCTCGGTCACGGTGATCTGCAGCGACAAGACCGGCACCCTCACGCGCAACGAAATGACAGCCGTGCGCGTGGTGCTGCCCGAGGGCGAGATCAGCGTGAGCGGCACCGGCTACGCGCCCGAGGGCGGCTTCCACCGCGACGGCGCCGTGCTGGCACCGGACAGCGATTCGGCACTCGCTGCGTTGTTGCACTGCGCCCTGCTGTGCAACGACGCCCGGATCCGGCGCGGCGAAGATGGCCAATGGACCCTGGCGGGCGACCCCACCGAGGGCGCGCTGGTGACCCTGGCCCACAAGGCCGGCATGGATGCCGCCACCCTGGCGCAGAACCATCCCCGGCTCGATGCCATTCCCTTCGAGTCCGAGCGCCAGTACATGGTGACCCTGCACCACGACCACGCGGGCCACCACGAGTTGCTGCTCAAGGGCGCCCCCGAGCGCGTGCTGGCCCTGTGCCGCACACAGCACGGTGGTCAAGCCCTGGACACCGCCTGGTGGCATCAGGCCATCGAACGCGCCGGTGGTGGCGGCGAGCGCGTGCTGGCCCTGGCCCGCTGCGACTGGCCAGCCACGCAACACGAGGTGCAGACCGAAGACCTGGCACCGCGCTTCGAGATGCTGGGCCTGGTGGGCATCATCGACCCACCGCGCGAGGAGGCCATTGCCGCCGTGGCCGAATGCCAGCAGGCAGGCATCCGCGTGAAGATGATCACCGGCGACCATGCGGTGACCGCCGCCGCCATCGGCCGGCAACTGGGCCTGAACGCCGATCGCGCACTGACCGGCGACGTGATCGCCACGCTGGACGATGCCGCACTCAGGCAGGCGGCGCAGCAAACCGACGTGATCGCCCGGGCCAGCCCCGAACACAAGCTGCGCCTGATCGCCGCGCTGCAGGCGCAGGGCCATCTGGTGGCGATGACCGGCGACGGCGTCAACGATGCGCCGGCATTGAAGGCCGCCGACATCGGGGTGGCCATGGGCGGCAAGGGTACCGACGCGGCGCGCGAGGCCTCGGACCTGGTGCTGACCGACGACAACTTCGCCACCATTGCCCGTGCGGTGCGCGAGGGCCGCGTCGTCTACGACAACATCAAGAAGTCATTGATGCACATGCTGCCCACCAACGGCGGCGAGGCGGGCGTCATCCTGCTGGCCATCTTTGCCGGTCTGCCGCTGCCGGTGACCGCCGGCCAGATCCTGTGGGTCAACACGGTCACCTCCGTCACGCTGGCCCTGTCGCTGGCTTTCGAGCCTGCCGAGCCCGGCGTGATGCGCCATCCCCCACGCCGCCCGGACGAACCGGTCATCACCCGTGCGCTGGGCCTGCGCATCCTGTTCGTGATCGCGCTCATGGTGATGGCCACTTTCTGGGTGTTCCACTGGGAACTCGGTCGCGGCGCGAGCCTGGAGACCGCGCGCACCGCCGCCGTCAACACCATCGTGTTCTGCGAGCTGTTCTACCTGTTCAACGTGCGGCACTTCACGCGCCACGCGCTGCGCGCCGACACGCTCACAGGCAACCGCGTCGCGCTGCTGGTGGCCGCCATCCTGGTGGTGCTGCAACTGCTGTTCACCTACGCCCCGCCCATGCAGAGGCTGTTTGCCAGCCAGCCGCTGCCCGGCGATTCGTGGGCCATGATCCTGACCATGGGAGCGATCCTGTTCGCCCTGGTCGAGTTGGAGAAGGCCCTGCTGCGTCGCACCCGGGTGCGACGTCTGTGAACCCCCTGCCTGATACGAGGAGAGTCCCGATGCCACTGACCCGACACATCTTCACCGCCGTGGACCTGTCACCCCCGTCGCTGCAGGCGCTGGACCGCGCCCTTGATCTCTGCGCGGCCACTGGCGCGCACCACACGGTGATGCATGCGCTGGGCCTGGACGCGCTGGGCCCGCTGCGCAACCTGATCGGTGCGCAGGCCGAGGACGTGGCCCAGAAAGCCGTGGCGCGTCAGCGGTCGGCCATCGAAACGGCCCTGCAGGCACCCGGCCGACAGCGCACCCCGGCGCCCACGGTGCTGATCGAGGAGGGTCTGGCCACCACCGTGGTCCCCGCCTACGCCGCCACCACCGACGCCGATCTGGTGGTGGTCGGTTCGCGCGGTGAGAGCGTGCTCAGGCGCATGGTCATCGGGTCCACCGCCTCGCGCCTGCTGCGCAAGAGCCGGTGCCCGGTGCTGGTGGTCAAGAACCCGTGCCTGGCACCCTACCGGCGGGTGCTGCTGCCCATGGATTTCTCGCCGGGATCGGCCCTGACGATCCGCCTGGTGCGCGAGCTGGCACCGCAGGCCGACCTGGTGCTGCTGCACGTCTTTGATGTGCCCTTCGAGGGCATGCTGCAGTACGCCGGCGTGTCCGAAGACGTGATCCACCAGTACCGCATCGAAGCCCGTGAACGGGCCTTGCAGCAGATGCGCGAGCTGGCTGCCGCCCAGGGCCTGGCGCTGGGTGACTACACGCCCCTGGTGGAATACGGCGACGCCGTGGCCCTGATCACCGGCCACCAGGAGCGACTGGGCTGCGACCTGATCGCCATGGGCAAGCACGGCACCCATGTGACCGAGGAACTGCTGCTGGGCAGCGTCACCAAACGCGTGCTCTCCGAAGGCGACGCCGACGTGCTGGTGGTGGTCGACAAGCGCGGCCCACAGGCCGCCAGCTGATCGGTCACACCCATGTCGCTGCACCCGGTCCTGCTCTTCCTGGGTGGTCTGGTCATCGTGGTGCTGGGCGCCGAGATGCTGCTGCGCGGTGCCACGCGCATCGCCAGCATGCTGGGCGTCAGCCCCATCATCATCGGTCTGACCGTGGTGTCGGTGGGCACCAGCGCGCCCGAACTGGCCGTGGGCCTGACGGCTGCCCACGAAGGGCGGGGACCGCTGGCGGTGGGCAACATCGCCGGCACCAACATCGTCAACATTCTGCTCATCCTGGGCCTGAGCGCCGCCATCCGGCCGCTGCCCACCCGGTCGCTGAGCGTGCGCCTGGATGTGCCGGTCATGATTGCCACGGCCGGCGTGCTGTTCATCATGGCCCTGGACGGTGTGCTCGACCGCACCGAGGGACTGGGTCTGCTGCTGGCGGCGATCGTCTACACGGTGGCGCTGGTGATGCTCAGCCGGCAGGAGGACAGCAGCACCCGGCTGGAGTTCCGGGACGCCCTGGCGGGACAGGCCCCCCCATCACGACACCCCACAGGTGGTGGCGCCTGGGTCTGGAATGCGGTGTTGCTGGTCGCCGGCATGGCGCTGGCGGTGCTCGGGGCCGAGCTGCTGGTGGCCGGTGCGGTGGAGCTGGCCAAGGCCTACGGCGTGTCCGACGCCTTCATCGGCCTGACCATTGTCGCCATCGGCACCTCGGCACCGGAGCTGGTGACCACGCTGATCTCGACCGCGCGCAACGACCGCGACGTGGCCATCGGCAACCTGATCGGCAGCAGCATCTACAACGTGCTGGTCATCCTGGGACTGACCATGCTGGCCGCGCCCGCCAGCGGGGTCGACGTCAGCGCCGAGGTGCTATGGATCGACCTGCCGCTGGCCGCGCTGGTGGCCATCGTCTGCCTGCCGGTGTTCCGCAGCGACCGGATGGTCTCGCGCCGCGAGGGCGTCGGTTTCGTGCTGGCCTATGTCGCCTACCTCGGCAGCCTGATGCTCTGGCGTCACTAGCGCATGCCCACCGGCGGGCTGTCAGCGCAGCTTCATCCGCGGCTGCGACAATCCGCACCATATGAGCACCCATGTCCACACCGTCCAGCCGTTGTCCACCCAGGACAGCACCCGCATCGACGATCTGCGCATCGGCGCGGTGCGTCCCCTGATCACGCCCGCCCTGCTGCAGGAGTGGCTGCCGGCCACGCCGGCGGCGCAGGCCTTGGTGGAAAACAGCCGGGCGGCGCTGTCCCAGGTGCTGCACGGCCAGGACGATCGCCTGATCGTGGTGGTGGGTCCGTGCTCGATCCATGACCACGAGCAGGCCATGGCCTACGCGCGCCGCCTGAAGGAGCAGGCCGATGCCCTGTCGGACGACCTGCTGGTGGTCATGCGGGTTTACTTCGAGAAGCCGCGCACCACCGTGGGCTGGAAGGGCTACATCAACGACCCGCACCTGGACGGCAGCTTCGCCATCAACGAAGGGCTGGAGCTGGCGCGCCAGCTGCTGCTGGACATCGTGGGCTTGGGCCTGCCGGTGGGCACCGAGTTTCTGGACCTGCTCTCGCCCCAGTTCATTTCCGATCTGGTGAGCTGGGGTGCCATTGGCGCACGCACCACCGAAAGCCAGAGCCACCGCCAGCTGGCCAGTGGCCTGTCCTGCCCGGTGGGCTTCAAGAACGGCACCGACGGTGGCATCAAGGTGGCCGCCGACGCCATCGTGGCGGCGCAGTCCCCGCACGCGTTCATGGGCATGACCAAGATGGGTCAGGCCGCGATCTTCGAGACGCGCGGCAACCGGGACTGCCATGTGATCCTGCGCGGGGGCAAGGCACCCAACTACAGCGCCCCCAACGTGGACGCCGCCTGCGCGCTGCTGCAGGCCTCGGGCCTGCGCCCGCAGGTGATGATCGACCTGTCGCACGCCAACAGCAGCAAGCAGCACCGCAAGCAGATCGAGGTGGCGGCCGATGTGGCCGCCCAGCTGGCCGCCGGCGAAGCCCGGATCACGGGCGTGATGATCGAAAGCCACCTGCACGAAGGTCGTCAGGACATCGTGCCCGGCCAGCCGCTGCAGGTGGGCGTGAGCGTGACCGACGCCTGCATTGGCTGGGAGCAGACCGTGCCGGTGCTGGAGCAGCTGGCACAAGCGGTGCGCCAGCGCCGCGCGCACCACCCGCGCTGAGGTCTGACCGATGAAACTGCCCTGGCGCCCGGCCACCCCGGTGGTGAATCTGGCGCTGCAGGGCGGGGGTGCCCATGGAGCCTTCACCTGGGGCGTACTGGATGCGCTGCTGGAAGATGGCCGGCTGGCCTTCGAAGGTGTCAGTGGCACCAGCGCCGGTGCCATGAACGCGGTGGTGCTGGCCCAGGGCCTGATGGCCGGCGGCCGAGATGGCGCCCGGCAGGCCTTGCGCGATTTCTGGACAGCGGTGGCCGAGAGTCTGCCGTTCGAGGCGGCCGTGCCGACCGCCGACGGTGAGGGCTTCCAGCTGGCGTCGCCGCTGCGCCTGATGCTGCAGTGGACGCATTACTTCTCGCCCGGACAGCTCAACCCGTTCGACCTGAATCCCTTGCGGGACATTCTGCGCGCCCAGATCGACTTTGACCGTCTGCGTCATGAATCACCCGTGACGCTGTTCATCGCCACCACGGAAGCCAACAGCGGAAAACTCCGCCTGTTTCGCACACCTGAACTGGTCATCGAAGCGGTGCTGGCATCGGCCTGCCTGCCGCGTCTGCACCGCAGCGTGATGATCGATGGACAAGCGCATTGGGATGGTGGCTACGCCGCCAACCCGGCCATCTATCCGCTGGTGCTGGACTGCCGCACGCGCGACACGCTGCTGGTGATGCTCAGCCCGCTGAAGTGGGCACAGACGCCGCAGTCGGCGCAAGCCATTGGCGAGAGGACACTGGAGCTGGCGTTCAACGCCACGTTTCTGCGCGAGATGCGCATGTTCGCCCATTTGCGCGAGCGCGTGGACACGATTGCCTGGTGGCGCCGGGGACCGCTGGAGCGGCGCCTGGCAAGGGCACGGTATCACGCCATCGAGCCGCATGCACGCGTGCATGCGCTGGACACCGACACCAAGGCCGCAGCCAGTCTGCGCTTCTTCGAAATGCTGTTCGGCCTGGGCCGCGAGCAGGGGCAGGCCTGGCTGTCGGCCCACCTGGGCGACGTCGGGCGACGCAGTTCGGTGGACCTGGCGGCGCTGTTCTACTGAACGACGCCAGTCGGTCAATCAGCGACGCACCGGCGAACGCGGCGTGGACGGGCCACGGCCTTCGAGGTGACGGAAGTTGATGCGGCCCTTGGTCAGATCGTAGGGCGAGAGCTCCAGCGACACCCGGTCACCCGCCAGGATGCGGATGTGGTTCTTCTTCATCTTGCCCGCGGCATAGGCCACCAGCTGGTGGCCGTTGTCCAGCGTCACGCGGTAGCGCGAATCGGGCAGCACCTCGTTGACGATGCCGGACATGTCGATCAGTTCTTCCTTGGCCATGCAATGCTCCTGGGATGATGGGGTAATCGGTGAGACGGGGTCAGATGAGGACCGGCCGGTCGGTGGCGGGCGGCTGCGGCGCCTGCGCATCGGGCACCTGCCGGGCACGGACCCAGCGTACGCCCTCTTCATGACCGAAGCTGGCGGCCGCCTCGTGGGTGGAAAAAGCCTCGTCAAAGCGCATCACGCGGGCGGTCGAGGCGCTGCCCTGACCGCTGGCGATGGACACCTGGGCCAGAAAGCGGCCACAGTCGGTCGGACGAGGATTGGCCACGATGCGGTAGCGACCGATCGTGGAACGGGAGGTGACGAATTGGCCCGTCAACTGGCTTGTCGTTGTATGAATCATCGAATCGAATCCTGGGCGGGCCATGCCGGCATGGAGACCGGACAGGGCCGCAGCCCGATAGCAATTGGCAGCCCCACGCGCCGGGGTGCCCGACTGCCTGACCGGCCTGTGCTGGCGATGGAATGCACCAGATGGCGGGCGACGATCCCCGGCAGGGGCATCGTTCAGGGCAGGGAGAGCGGAAAAGGCGGGGGCGGTGAGCACACACCCGCTTCGCCAGAGAGGGGCCGGACCTGCATCCCCTCTGCCGGGGATGGTTCACAACCGGTGTACGTGCCGGATGCCGCAAGTCGCCTCAGGCGATCCATCTAATGTAGCACGTTGGTGCGTTTTTTGCACGGCCCATGCCCACGGGTCGTCAGGGACGGTCGCAGCCAAGCGCCTGCTGGCGCTCCCGCAGCCGCTGGCGCGAGGCCTTGAGCTCGCCCTGCTGGCGGTAGTCCAGCACCTGGCGGACCAGGCCGTCGATGTTGGCGATCTCCCGACCCAGGCGCTGGCACTCAGCCTGGCCGGAGGGCGGCCGTGGTGCGCCGGGACCGGACGCGACCACCTCCGTCTCCTGACGCCGCTGCTCGGCCAGGGCCACCTGCCGTTCAAAGGACCAGCCTTCGGGCACCCCCGTGGTCCGCTCCAGCTTGGCGCCCCAGTCGGCGCAGGGTTTGCGGGACCAGAAGAACGTACCCGAGGTTTGGCGGCATTGGTAGAGCGGCACGTTCTTCGGATCGGGAACCTCGGCCGCCGGGATCAGGACCGGGGCCGGCGCAGGATCGGTGGCCGCCACCACCGGTTCACTCTCAGGCTCGTCCGCAGAGGTCCGGAGCCAGCCAATCGCCATGCCGGCAGCGACCACCAGCGGCAAGACCCACGGCCACCAGGGCCGCGGTGGCGGCGGCGTAAACACCTCATCCTGGTAATCGTCGTCCGCCATTTCAGTCGTCCGTCAGATCGCGCCCCCGGCTGCTGCGCCAGATGGAGCGGATGAGCCACAGGCCACCCACAAAGGCACTGGCGAAGCCGAGGAAACCAAAAGCTGGCAGGCCGAACAGGGTGGGGCCGCCCTGCACCGTCATCACGATGGAGGAACCAACGATCAGCGCGGCAATGATGAGGGCCATGGCCAGCCGGTTGGCCGCGTGGTCGATCTGGTTGCCGACGCGGCGCAGGTGGTGTAACTCGATGCCCACGTGCACCCGGCCACGCCGTGCGTTGCGCAGCAGGCGCGAGACGTCGTGCGGCAGCTGCTCGGCCACGGCCAGCGTGCGCCGCAGGGTCTGCCAGGCGCGGTTGGCCACCACCTTGGGGGTGTAGCGCGCACGGATGACCTGCCGCAGCATGGGCAGGGCCTCGGCCGTCATGTGGAAATCCGGGTCCAGCCCGCGGCCCATGCCCTCGAGCGTGATGAAGGCCTTGATCAGCAGGGCCATGTCGGAAGGCAGGCCCAGGTGGTGCTCGCGCAGGATGTTGGTCACATCCACCAGCATGTCGCCCAGGCTCAGTTGCGCCAGGGGCACGCCGTGGTACTGGTCGACAAAGGCCTCGATCTCGCTTTCCAGCTGCGAGAGGTTGACGCTGTGGTCGTCACCGGCCCAGTCCAGCAGCACGTCGGCCACGGTCTGGGGATGCCGCTCGACCAGGCCCAGCAGCAGCTGCAGCAGCTCCTCCCGCCGCCGCTCCGACAGGCGACCGACCATGCCGAAATCGATGAAGGCGATGCGGTTGCCGGCCAGGTAGAACACGTTGCCCGGGTGCGGGTCGGCGTGGAACAGGCCGTCCTCGATGATCATCTTGAGCACGGCGCGCGAACCGTGCTGCGCCAGCACCTTGCGGTCCAGTCCTTCGGCGTCCAGCCGGGCCAGCTCGTGTCCCGGGATGCCGCCGACGAAATCCTGAACGTTGACGCGCTCGGTGGTGTGCGCCCAGTGCACGCGCGGCACCACGATGAACGGCAGCGTCTGCAG